>JBILLY010000289.1:0-6040 GCA_044375835.1 Opitutaceae bacterium | reverse complement strand
CCATGCGCTGCCACGCTCGCGTGCGACCCGAACGCACTCGCAGTGGCAGCCGGCGGAACCGATCCCCTATCTGCGCGCCACCGGCGCGCCGCCACTGCGGTTCCAGGAGGCCGCTCCGCCGCCCGACCTTGCGTCGCGGCCCCCCGGAGCCGTGCCGCCCGTCCCCGCGCTGGCGCCGGCCGAATCGACCGTGGCGCTCGAAAACGCCGCCGCCGTGGCCGCTCACTCTTCGCCGGGCGCTCCGCCCGCCGCGACGGGCGAGCCCGCGGCCGCGTCGTCGCCGTCCGCCAAGGACCCGTCGGCCGCACCGCCGGCAAAGTCACCGCCGCCGATCTTGCCGGACGACGTCCGGCCGACCGTCCGGCCGGAGGACTTCCTGCCGTTCTTCCAGATTCCCGGCTCCGCCCGACGACCGGCTGACGTGACCGTCGTCGCGCCCGCCAACGCGGCCGGCCCGGCGCCCGCCCCCGCGATCCCGCCGAGCTCCGCCACCTATACGCAATCGCCCCGATGACCCGTCACCGCCGCCGTTTCCCCCGCCCTCGTCTCGCCCGTCCCGCCCTGGCCGCGCTCGCCGTTCTCGGCGCCGCGTGCGCCCGGGCGGCCTCGGCCCCGGAGAAGGAGCACGCTCCCGCTCCCGCGAAGCCGAGGGCGGAGGAGCACGGCCCCGCGCCGGAGCCTGCGTCCCCGCCGGCCGCCGCCATTTCCACCCAACCGGAAAAGGCGGCCCCGGCGGCGGCGTTGGAGGCGGACCACACTGCCACCGCCGCCGCCAAAGCCCCGGCTCCCGCCGCGCGGAAGAGCAAGGGCAAGGTCAAGGTCAACACCGAGGAACTCGCCGGCCTCGTCGCCCTCGGCAACAAACTGACCGACCGCAAGGACTACGATTCCGCCGAAATCGCCTACCGCCAGGTGCTCGACACCCCCGGCGCGCCCGACGAATCGCTCAAGACCGCGCTCCTCGCCCTCGCCAAAATGTATCGGCGCCAAGGCGCGCAGACCAAGGCCGCCGCGATCTACGAGAAATTTCTCAAGGAGTATCCGGGCGACACGCGCACGCCCGACGCCTTGCTCGAGCTCGGCCGCACCCTGCGCGCCCTCGGCGTGCACAAGCTCGCGATCGCCCGCTTCTACAGTGTCATCAACTCCACGCTGAAGGTCCCCGGAGAGGGCTTCGATCACTACCAGATGCTCGCCCGCACGGCCCAGTTCGAGATCGCCGAGACCTATTTTCTCGGGGGCGATTTCGCCGAGGCGACGAAGTTCTACTCCCGCCTCCGCCTGCTCGACCTTGCCCCCGTCGACCGCGCCCGCGCGCACTTCAAGGCCGGCTACGCCATGCGCCTCCAGGGCAACCTCGAGGGCGCCGTCACCAATCTCCGCGGCTTCATCGACCAGTGGCCCGACGACGAAAACGTCCCCGAAGCCCGCTACCTGCTCGCCGTCTCGCTGCGCGAGTTGAAGCGCCCGCAGGAAGCGTTCGCCGCCACGCTGGAGCTGCTGCGCGCCGAAAAATCGCGCGTCGGCGCCGACCCGAAACGCTGGGCCTACTGGCAGCGCCGCACCGGCAACCAACTCGCCAACGACTTCTTCGAAACCGGCGACGCCCTCAATGCCGCCACCCTCTACGCCAACCTCCTCGAACTCGCCCCGGAGCCCGCGTGGCGCATCCCGCTCACCTACCAGCTCGCGCTGTGCCACGACCGGCTCGGCGACACCCGGAAAGCGCGCGATACCTACCGCGCGGTGATCGATGCCGCCGGCAAGGAACCCGCCGCCGACGCGGCGGAGCTGGCCCGCATGTCCGCCTGGCGCATCGAGCATCTCGGTTGGCGCGACGACACCGGGCGGAAAATCTCATCGCTCTACGACCCGGGCCTCGGCCAAGCTCCCGCCGTCCCCGCCGCCCCGGCGGCTTCCCCTTCTCCTACCGCCCCGAACCCCGCCGCCACGCCATGACCCAGCGCGAGACTTTCCAGGAGCACCAGCAGCTCTGCGACGAGATCCACCAGTGCGTGCTCGAGGAGAACCGGTTCCTGCGCACCCAGCAGCGTCCGCCCGACGCGCCGCTGCTCGAGCGCAAGCGCGCCCTGCTCCAGCGGCTCGACGAAATCCTCGCCGCCCTCCGCGCCCTCCCCTCCGCCTCCGCCCGCGATCCCATCGTCCGCGAACAGCTGGAGAAAACCCGCGCCCGCATTCTGCAGATTCTCCAGCTCGACAAGGAGAACGAACAACTGCTGCTGCGCTGCAGCCTCGCCAACACCCGCCCGGCCGGCGCGCCCGCCGGCACACCGGCCGCTTCCGTAGCGATGCTCCAGCGCATCTACGCGCGTTGCTCGTAGCGCGGCGCCCGCGGCAGTCCGGCGACCCAGGCGGTCAGGTTCGTCGGCCCTGCCCCCGCGATCGGCGGGCAGCGGGGGCTCGATCCGGCGGGCACGAGACGCACCCGACCACCGCCGACCGGCAACTCGACGGTGGCACTCCGTTGTTGCCGGCCTCGACAGACGCCGGCGCCGACTCCTCGGTCGCGCGACGCCCGCGGTCCCGACCTTCCCGACCGAGTCCACTCCCGGCTGTGCGCACTTCCGCTTTGCATTTTGCGTCGGCCTGGCCGAATTGGCCGGCCGCCATGTCCCACTACGAATTTCCCCGCCGCTTCCGCGCGCTCTACGACCGCACGCTCCGCCTCTACGCCGAAGGCCGCCGCGGCGCCGACACCTTTTTCGCCGGCGACGACCTCGCCTGGATCGCCGCCAACGGCCTGACGCCGCAGAATTTCTACGACTACGCCGAGGATCACCTCGGCTACGACGGCGAACCCGGCCCGGAACAGGCGCTCGCGATCGAACTCGTGCGGCGCGACTACTTTTTCAACGTCCAGCACGGCCAGAGTTCCGCCGTGGTCCTCGACGACACGAAGATGCCGGCCAAGACCGACGCCGTGCGCGGCATCGCCTTGCTGCCGCGGCTCGTGCCCAAGGCCCTCGCCAAGCTCCGCGGCGAGTTGCCGCCGACGCTGATGTATTGCTGCGGCGGCGACCGCCGCTTCTTCCGCGAGCACGGCATCTTGCCCGCTGAATTCCTCACGCTGGTGTGGCGCCATGAGTCCGCGCTCGGCCCGGTCGTCGATTGGGTGGCGCAGCGCAGCGCCGTGACGAAGAGCGCCTGATAACGGCCTCGCGTGAGGCTCGAAGATCGCAGGGCCTGAGCCGGCGCGGGGCGTTGCCCGGGCCGGCCAGCCGGGCAGCGCCTCGCGGCGAGCCCGCCGGGATCCAACGGTTCCGCGCGTCCGCCCGGAGCGCGCCCGCGGAGAATAAAAAAGGCATCCGGCGGGAGCCGGATGCCTCGAAACGCCAAGCGCTACGCGTCGCGCTTACTTGAAGCGGTAGTCGACGCGCAGACTGAAGCTGCGGCCGCGCGGATCGGCGATACGCGGCTCCCAGCTGCTGCCGGCGCCGGTGTTGGTGTCGTAGGTGGCGGAGAACGGCGGATCCTCGTCGAAGAGGTTCTTGATGCCCGCGACGATCGTCATGTTCTTGATACCGCGGTAGGTCGCGCTGAGGCCGTAGGTGCTGTAGGGCTTCACCCGCGCCTGCCAGTCGCGCGGACGAACGCTGCCGTTGGCGACGCCGGGCAGCACCGCATCGATGTAGCTGTTGCGGTAGAGGTTGTTCACGAGGAACGACCAGTTGCCGCGGCGGTAGCCGAGATTCGCGGTGTGCTTCCACTTCAGGCCGATGTCGCTCGAGCGGGTGAAGGTGTTGATCTCGCTCAGGCTCCACGGCGCGGTCGGGAGGAGCTTCGATTTTTTGTTGAGCAGGTAGGACAGGTCGAAGCCGGCGCTGACCTTGCCCTTGCCGACGTTCATGTCGCCCTTCAACCCGACCTCGATGCCCTTGGTGGTCGTGGCGCCGGAGTTCACCCAGCGCGTGTCGATGCGCTGGATCGTGCCGTCGGCGCGGCGCTGGAAGCGATCCTGGAAGATCGCGTAGTTCTGCAGCAGCTGGGTGGTGCCGAAGCTCTGGATCGTGCCGGTGCGGTTGACCTGCCACCAGTCGACGTTGGCGCTTACGTTCTTGAAGGGCTGGGTCACGAAGCCCGCGGAATACATCTTGGCATCCTCGGGCTGCAGGTCGTTCTTGCCGCCGAACAGCGTGGTCGCGGTGTTGGGCTGGATGAGCTGGCCGGTGCCGGGGTCGATCAGGCCGGTCGCCGCGAGCGGACTCTCGGTCACCGGGTCGAACATCTGCTTGAAGGTCGGCACGCGGAAACCGGTGCTGTAGGCCGAGCGCACGAGGAATTTGTCGCTCGGCGCCCAACGCAGCGTGAACTTGGGATTCTTGCTGCTGCCGAAGCCGGTGTATTGGTCGATGCGGCCGGCGGCGTTGAAATCGAGCCCGCGGAGGAGCGGGATCTGGAGTTCGACGAAGGCGGCCTTGATCGTGCGCTTGAGCGTGCCCGCGGTCGCGAGGCTGTTGTCGAACGGCGCGTTGAAGATCAGGGAGTCGGACGAGTTTAGGTTCGCGCGCTGGTCGCCGTTGAAGAGGAAGGTCTCCTCGCGCCAGTCGAGACCCACCGCGCCCTGCACCGTGCCGGCCGGCAGCCGGAAGAGCGGGCCGGTCGCCGCGGCGTCGAAGTTGTCGGTCCGGTAGGTGCCGCCGTAGAGCTGCACGCCGTCGGCGCGCGTGCGGTTGATCGCCTCCATCGCCGCCGGTGTCTGGGTGTAGGAGAAGATGTCGATGACACCGGTATTGATCAGGTTCACGAAGGGCACCGTGTAGACGTAGCCGCTGCTGAGCACGGATTTGCCCTTGCTCTGCGCGCGCGAGGCGCCGATCCGGTAATCCCACTGCGACAGGATGCCGAGCGGTCCCTCGAGGCCCGCCATCGTGCGGAAGGTGTCGGTCGTCGTGGTGAACGCGCGGTTGCCGAGCGGCAGCGAGCGCCAGCGGAAGGCGAGCGGCGCGCCGCGGTTGGCGGCGAGCGCGGGGAAGTAGCCGACGAGCGTGTTGAAGACGGTGTTGTAGCTGGCGCCCGTGGACGGGTAGGCCATGTTGAACAACGGATTCGGCACGGTGGTCCGGCCGTCCAACGCGAGCACGGTGGCACCCGTGCCGCTCGACCATTGGTTGGGCGAGAAACTCTTGTTCGACTCCGAGCGGCCGAAGACGCCCTCCACAATCAGGCGGTGCCGTTCGGCGAGCTTGAACGTGCCGCGGGTGACGAGATTGGTGTTCTTGACCGGCTGCTGGATGACGGCCGCGCGGCCGGTGTCCCAGGCCGCGCCGTATTTCGACGCGGGCGAAGCCCAGAGCACTTCGTCGTAGGGCCCCATGCCGTCGAGACCCGCATAGCCGGGACCGTTGGGCAGGTCGACGTGGTTGATGCCGTTGACGCGCAGGTTCGGGTTCTGCGGATCGACGGGGCCGGTGCTGCGGCCGGTGTTGTCGAGATTGTCGCGGCTGAGGCCGGTGTAGAGCGTCGTGATCGCGAAGAGCGTCGCGACCGGCGTGCCGCGGGTGTCGGGCGACAGACCGCGGTTCACTTGGAAGGTGTTCACGAAGTCGCGCTGGTCGCCGCGCAGGATCTTGTGGTCCGAATACGCGAACGACGTCATGATGTTAAAGCCGTCGCGCTGCACGTTGCCGAAGCCGGCGACGAAACTGTAGCGGTGGATATTGCCGCCGCCGCGGTCGGTGACGTCCGTGGCCACGCTGGCGGAGGCGCCCTCGTAGTTGGCCTTGAGGATGAAGTTGATCACGCCGCCGACGGCGTCGGTGCCGTAGATGGCCGAGGCACCGTCTTTGAGGACCTCGACGCGCTCGATCGCGGCGAACGGGATCGAGTTCAGGTCGACCACGCCGCCGTTGAGGCCGTGGGACGAGACGCGGCGGCCGTTGAGCAAGATGAGCGTGGCGCCGGCGCCCTGCATGCGGAGATTGGCGGAGGTGGCGCCGTTGTTGCCGCGCTGCTGGCCGGCCACGACGTCGGCGTTGGACGCGAGGTTGTCGAGGCCGTTGCCGTTGATGTTCATCTCCAT
>JBILLY010000288.1:0-6048 GCA_044375835.1 Opitutaceae bacterium | reverse complement strand
CATCAACGGCCTCAAGCCCGTCATCGACGGCAAGATCAAGCCCGACCAGCTCGAGGACCTCATGACCGCGGAGCTCAACGCCAAATCCGCCGAGGCCGAGCATCCCATCCACATTCTCCACCTCGTCGGCGATTCCCTGCCCGGCATCGGCATCGTCGCCGCCGTGCTCGGCATCATCAACACCATGGCCGCCATCTCCGACGGCCCCGAGAAGGTCGGCGAAAAAGTCGCCGCCGCGCTCACCGGCACGCTCCTCGGCATTTTCGTCGCTTACGGTTTCGTCAACCCGCTCGCCAACCGCGTGCAGTTCAACAACGCCTCCGACCAGCAGTTCCTCAAGTGCATCACCGCCGCCGTGTCGGGCTTCGCCAAGGGCCTCGCCCCGCTCACCGCGGTCGAGGTCGCGCGCCGCTCCCTCGACAGCCACGTGCAGCCCGGCGCCGCGGAACTCGAGGCCGAACTCAAGGCCCTGCCCGCCAAGTGACGCCTGCGCCGAGAGCGGATCGCCCGGAGCCGGTCGAACCGCTCGTCCGGCCTCTGCCTCTCGACTTCCAACCCTCAACCTTCAACTGATCCGAAACCATGGGCGGCGGTGCATGGAAAGTGGCGTATGCGGACTTCGTCACCGCGATGATGGCACTCTTCATGGTGCTCTGGATCTCCGCGCAGGACGAAAAGATCCTCATCGCCACGTCGAAGTATTTCCAGAGTCCGTTCAACTCGCCCGTCAACGCCACCACCGGCGTGATGCCGTTCAACTCCAACAAGAGCACGCAGAGCGAAGGGAAGGACCAGGGCACCGAGAAGGAGAACGATCGCACCAAGCAGATCCATCTCACCTTCCTGAATTCCGTCGCCGCCGACTTCTACCGGCTGCTCCACCTCGACGACAACCTCGCCGGCCGGCCCATCGACATCCAGGTCACGACCGACGGCCTGCGCGTCACGCTTTTCGACCGGGCCAAGCGCCCCGTCTTCCTGCCCGCCAGCACCGAGCTGACGGAGTGGGGGAGTTTTGTGCTGCAAAACCTCGCCTGGATGATCGACCGCCATCGCTTCAACGTCACCATCGACGGCCATTCGCGGCGCGGCGGCGAAAGCGGGAAGCCCGACTATTCCCTCTGGGAGCTTTCCGCCGACCGCGCCAACTCCGCGCGCCGCAAGCTCGTCCACTACGCCGTCGACCCCGGGCAGATCGAGCGCGTCACCGGCTATGCCGACAAGCGCCCGCTCGCCGACGAGAAGCCCGACTCCGAAGCCAACGACCGCATCACGCTCAATCTCACGCTCACCGCGAAGGACCGCATGAAAGATCGCAAACTGGTCGATCAGGCCGTGCCGATCCATCCGTCCGACCCGCCGCACCCGAAATGAAATCGTTTCTCCAGGGCAAAAAGACGCTCGGCGTGGAGCCGCTCCGCGCTCCCGCGCCTCCCGGTCTGCCGGCGCCGAGCGGCGCCCGCTGCCACGCCGCCGCCAAAGCGCCCGGTGGCGTCGCCACTCCGGGCGGCTCGTCCGCGCACGTCGAGGTCGTCAAGGAAGGCGACAAAGTGGTTCGGCTCGTCGTGACCTGCGTGTGCGGCGAGCGCGTGGAGATCGAGTGCCTCTACACCGCGGGCCGCTGAGCCCCGCGGCGGCGCCGGCGTTTCCGTGGCGGTGATCGCTGCCGCCGCACCCGCATCGCGGGTTGCCGCCCGCCGGCCCGTGGCGCGTCCCCGCCACCCCGCACCCGGGCCCGGCAGTTCTTGCCGCGACGCCGCTGGAGGGGCCTCCGGGGCGCCCGGAAAATCTTTCCGCTGGAAAAATAGTGATACTTTAGTCGATTACCGGACAGTGATTTAGGATGCTCAGTGGCCTGCGGGCACGCGGCCCGCTAATGAGGTGCCGATCATGAATATCGGCATCTACCAAAGCGCCTCCGCCCTCTCCGCGTTGGAACGTTGGCAGGATACCGTTTCGCAGAACATCACCTCCGGCCAGAACGTGGGCTACCGCAAGCGGACGGTGAATTTCTCCACCGTCCAGGCCGGCAGCCTCCAGACCGACCCGCGTGCCCGTCTCGGTTCCGGCCGCGGGGAAGACGTTCCGATGCTCTTTCCGCGGATGAACACGGGGATCAACTTCGTGAACGGCGAGACGCAGCCGACCCGCCGCGAACTCGACGCCGCCATCCAGGGCGACGGCTTCTTCGAGATCCAGTTCGGCGAAGGCCAGAAGGTCTACACCCGCAGCGGCGAGTTCCGCATGCGCCCGGACCGCACGCTCGTGACCGCCTCCGGCCACGAGGTGCTCAGCGAAGCCGGCGCCCCCATCACGCTCCTGCCCGGCGGCGGCTCCGTCAGCATCAACCGCGACGGCACGCTTTCCCAGGGCACCACGGTGCTCGGCAAACTCTCGATCCAGCGTTTCGAGGATACCTCGAAACTGCAGCCCATCGCCGGCGGTTACTTCGTCGCCGGCGCCGGCGCCAACCCGGAGTCGGTCGCCGAGCCCGACCTCCTCCAGGGCTACCTCGAGGGCAGCAACGTCACGCCGCTCCGCGAGATGGTCGACCTCGTCCTCATCTCCCGCGCCTACGAGGCCAACCACAAGATCATCAGCACCGTCGACCAGCAGATGGAGAAGACGCTCCAGGCGCTCGGTTGAGTATCCGCGTTTCCATGACTTCCCCAGACAGACAACCGCAATCACGACTGCATGGCCGAGCCCGGTATGGGGCCGGGCCGGCCCCAGTCGCGGTCGCCGCGCGTCCGCTCGGCGTCGCCCACCACCCGTCCCCCCGCGCATGAACCTCTCGCTCTACAGTGCCGCCACCGGCATGGAGGCCCAGCAACTCAACCTGAACACGATCGCGAACAACCTCGCGAACGTGAACACCCCCGGCTTCAAGCGCAGCAAGATCGAGTTCCAGGATCTGCTCTACCAGAAGCCCCGCGCTTCCGGCACCGACTCCGGCGGCGGCAATCTCGTCCCCACCGGCGTCGAGGTCGGCAACGGCTCCCGCGTCGCCGCCACGTCCAAAGTCTTCACCCAGGGCCAGCTCACCAACACCGGGGAGAAGCTCGACGTCGCCGTGCAGGGCGACGGCTTCTTCGAGGTGCAGCGCCCCGACGGCACCACCGGCTACACCCGCGACGGCTCCTTCAAGCTCAACGCCCAGGGCCAGGTCGTGAACGTCGACGGTCTCCCCATCCTCAGCGGCTTCCAGCCCATCCCGCCCGGCGCCAACTCCATCAGCATCTCCGAGGACGGCCAGGTCACCGTGCAGACGTCGACCGGCTCGCAGTCCTTCGCGATCACGCTCACCCGCTTCGCCAACCCCGCCGGCCTCCGCAGCCTCGGCGGCAACCTCTACGAGGAGACGCCCGCGTCCGGCACGCCCGAGGCCGGCAAACCCGGCGAACAGGGCTACGGCCGCGTCATCCAGGGCTACGTCGAGGCCTCCAACGTCAACATCGTCGAGGAGATGGTGAACCTCATCGTGGCCCAGCGCGCCTACGAGATTAACTCCAAGTCCGTGCAGACCTCCGACGAGATGCTGCAGAACGTGGCCAACATGAAACGCTGATGCGCGCCATCCTCTCCAGTCCCGTTCGTTTCGTCGCGCTGCTCGTTCTCGTCGCCGCCGGCGCCCGCGCCGAGGTCGCCGCCGCCGCCGCGCCCACGCCGTTCACCCGCGACGCCTTGCTCGGCGCTCTCGGCCGCGCCCTCATCGCCCACTTCAACCTCGAGGGCGATCTCCAGCTCGATCTTATCCGCCCGTGGACACCGCCCGCCCGCGTCGCCGCCGTGTGGGATTTCGCGGTCCTCGACTATCCCTCGGTGCCGTCCTCTTCGATGATGGTGCGCGCCCGGCTCACCGCCGACGCCGTTGTCGTCGGCGAGTCGACTTTCGTCCTCCGCGCCCAGCTCTGGCGCGACGCCTGGGCTTCCCGTCAGCCGCTCGCCGGCGGCGCCGCCTTCGAGGTTTCGCAGCTGGAGACGCGCCGCGTCGATCTCTTCCGCGAGCGCGACGTGCTGCCCGCCGCCGTCGGCGACCGCTCCTTTGTTTTCGCCCGCGCCGTCGCCGCCGGGCGCCTGCTCACCTGGCGCGACATCACCCGCCGCCCCCTCGTCCGCAAGGGCGAGGTCGTCGAGGTCACCGCCACCGAGGGCCGTCTCAGCATCACGCTCAAGGCCGTCGCCATGGAAAACGGCGCCAAGGGCGACACCGTCACCGTCCGCAACCCAGAATCGCGCAAAGACATCGCCGCGATGGTCATCGATGAAAACCGTGTCCAAGTTCGCTTCTAAGGTCGCGCTCACCGCCGCCCTCCTCGCCGCCGGCGCCCGCGCCGACTCGCTCTGGCCGTCCACCAACGCCGGCGCGCGCAGCATGTTCGCCGACCGCAAAGCCGCGGCCAAGGGCGACATCCTCACCATCATCGTCGCCGAGTCCGCCGTCGCGCAGAGCTCGCAGAAAAAGAACTCCTCCCGCGAGTCCACGCTGCAGGACGCGATCTCCCGCTTCGTCTATCCCGGCCTCGGCACGCACAACGGCGCGCTCCCCGGCATGGGCGGCGCCGGCAAGTCCGGCTACTCCGGCGGCGGCGACGTCAGCAATTCCCAGAGCCTCAGCGCCCGCGCCGCCGTCCACGTCACCGACGTCCTGCCCAACGGCAACCTCGTCATCGAGGGCGTGCGCGTCGTCACGTTCTCCGGCGAGACCCAATACGTCGTCCTCCGCGGCATCGTCCGCCCCGACGACATCGCCCGCGACAACAGCGTCATCTCGACCAACATCGCCGATGCGCGCGTCGAATTCCACGCCGAGGGCGCCCTGACCGACGCGCAGAAGCGCGGCTGGCTCGCCAAGGTCTACGAGAAACTCCGTCCCCTCTGACCGCGCCACCGCCGCCCCCAGGATTTGGAACGGATTCCACCGAACACGATGTTCACCGCCGCCCAGTTCATTTCCCGCGCCGCCCTGCTGCGCCTTCTCGCCCTCGCCGCTGAAGGACCTCACCATCATCGAGGGCGGCCGCGAAAACCAGCTCGTCGGCTACGGCATCGTGGTCGGCCTCGCCGGCGACGGCGACAGCAACGCCACCGCCACGCTGCGCAGCATCTCGAATATCCTCCAGCGCTACGGCCTCTCCGTCACCGCGGCCGACATCAAGTCGAAGAACACCGCCGCCGTGATGATCACGGCCGAGATCGGCGCCTTCCTCAAACCCGGCGCCCGCATCGACGTGAATGTCGCCGCCATGGGCGACGCCAAATCCCTCCAGGGCGGCGTGCTCCTCCAGACCCCGCTGCTCGGCGCCGACGGCCGGGTCTACGCCGTCGCGCAGGGCCCCGTCGCCATCGGCGGCTTCCTCGGCGGCGCGGGCGGCGCCGGCGGCGCGACCGTGCAGAGGAACCACCCGACCGTGGGCAACATCTCCAGCGGCGCGATCGTGGAGCGCGAGGTCCCGGCGACCTTCGTCCGCGACAACACCGTCCGCCTGCTCCTGCACAACCCCGATTTCACCTCCGCGGCTCGCATGGCCGACGCCATCAACGCCCGCTGGGACAACGTCGCCACGCCGGTCGACGCCGCCACCATCGCCGTCACGCTGCCCTCCGGTTACCGCGGCCGCGACGTCGCCTTCCTCGCCGACCTCGGGCAGATCGAGGCCGCGCCCGACACCCTCGCCCGCATCGTCATCAATGAGCGCACCGGCACCATCGTCGCCACGTCGACCGTCCGCCTCTCGCAGGTCGCGATCGCCCACGGCTCGCTCACGATTACCGTCACCAACAACCAGGGCGTGAGCCAGCCCGGTGCGTTCAGCGGCGGCAACACCCAGCAGGTGCAGAGCACCCAGACCGCCGTCAACGAGGGCAAGGGCGGCTTCCAGGTCTTCGCGGAACAGCCTTCCATCGAGCGCCTCGCCGCCGCGCTCAACGCCCTCGGCGTCTCGACGCGCGAGATGATGGCGATCTTCCAGACCCTCAAACGCTCCGGCGCCCTCCAGGCCGAACTCGTCATCAACTGAGCCATGAGCCTTTCTCCCGTCGCCTCCG
>JBILLY010000287.1:0-6051 GCA_044375835.1 Opitutaceae bacterium | reverse complement strand
TGCAGCGCAAACGTGCCCGCGGTCCCGCCGATCGTGCCGAAATACGTGCCGGCCAAGCTGGCCGCGGGCGGCGGCGGCGGAGGAGGCGGGAGGCTGGTGACCGTCAATGTCGCGCTGGCCGAGGCCACCGATGCGACCGCGTTGGTGACCACGACGCTGTAGGCCCCGGCCTGCGCAGCCTGCACATTGGTCAGCGCCAACGCCGCGAGCGTCGCACCGGCCAACGGCGCGCCGTCACGTCGCCATTGATAGGTCAACGGCGCCGTGCCGGTGGCGGTGACGGAGAAGGTCGCGCTGCCGCCAGGGGCCGTCGAAACCGGAGCGGGCGACGTCACGATCTGCGGCGCCACGGGCGCGACCACGGGCGGACGCACGGTGAGCACCGCGCCCGACGACGTGATGCTGCCGGCGGAATTGCCCACCGCGACCGAGTAGCTGCCCGCGGATGCGGCGGACGCCGAGGCGATCGTATAGGACGACCCGGTGGCCCCGGGGATCGCCACGCCGTCCTTGCGCCACTGATACGTGAGGAGCCCGGTGCCCGATGCCGTCACGGCAAACGTGGCGTCGCCGCCCGTCTCCACCTCGCGGCCGACGGGCTGGGTGACAATCGCAGGAGGGAACACCACCGGCGCGCCGCCGGCCGGCGAGAGGTCGATATTGGGCGCGGCCACGCGCTGCAACGCTCCCTCCAGGGGGCGAAACAGCCCCGTGATCCCGCTGATTCTCTGTCCGCCGGACAGGCCCGCCGGGTAGTTGAGCACAAAGGAAAACGTCGCCGAACCTGCGGGCACAGTCGTGTAGGCAAAGCCGAGCGTGCCGGTGTCGCCGGCGGACGGCCTGATTTGAGGCACGTTGGTGCCGGCACTCGACAGGTAACTCCAGCCGGACGGCATCCCGGCGACCTCGAACCCGACCGAGCTGGGCGTCGCGGTGTAGCTCAGCACGACCTCGATCGTGAGTGTCCCGCCGCTGCTGGCGTAGGTCGTGACGCCCGGCGTCACCGAGACTGTCTGCGCACGGGCGGACACGCACAGCAAAAGGGCAAAACAGAGCACGCGGAAGCGATTCATGCGGGTGGCAGCGCGGGTTATGCGGTATTGCCGGAAAAACTCACGGAGAATTCGGCGGACGGTGGGCCGCTGCGGCGAAATCGCGGCGCGGCGGGGTCGGCGGCGAACTCCGGTAGGGCGAGCGCCACGGCGACCACGCCCGCGACGCCCGGGGGGAGTCGGGGCGATCGCCGGCCGCGACGGGTTGCCCCGGAAGCCAGGCGCCGGCGGCCGATCGAAGCCTGGCCGAGCCAAGCGCCGGCCTCCCCTACTTCGTGCGATAGCCGGAAGCCGCGAAGACGTCGCCGAGCAGCCGGGTCGCGGCTTCGACCATCAGCGTGCCGCACTCGTCGGTGCCCGCACCGGCCGCGGTTGTCTCGTAGCCGCCGCGGGCTTTTTCGCCCGGCATGCCGACGTAGTGCGCGCCGTTGCCGTTGCTGTAGCCGAGCACGAGCGTCTGCGGAAACGGCGAACGCTCGCGGATCGCGAGGCCGAGTTCCGTCATGGGTTCCCCGGGCAACGCGACGAGCGCGAGCGGCCCGCAGGCGATGACCTGGATCTCCGCCTCGACGGTCTCCGCACCGAGGCGCTGGCGGGCGACCGGCGTGAGCGGGAGGGCGACGACGGTGCGCGCGGTGCGGAGCGGCTGCGGTTGCAGGCGCACGCTCCAGCGCAGCGCCGTCTCGGCTTTCCGCGCGAGACCGTCGGCCATCTGCGCGACGGCCTCGGGGCCGCGGCGCCACGGGTTGATGTCGCCGGTGCAGCCTTGCAGGTAGAGCGCCTCGGCGCCGAGCGCGCCACCGATGGTGCGCGTCGTGGCGCCGGGCCAATCGGCCGAAAGCGCGGGGGTCGACGGGTAGATCGACACCGCGTGGCACGCGAGATGGTAGAGCGCGGCGAGCGGTTTTTCGTCGGCCGCAGCGCGGAACGCCACGAGCGCGAGCGTGCGGTCGAGCGCGCCGAAACTCGCCCCGCCCTGCGCGACTTCGGGCACCCAGTCGCGGTGCGCGACGCCCACCGCGGCGGGTTGTTTCCCCGGCGCGAGGCCCCAGGCCGGCGTGCGCGGGCGGCGGTTGTGCAGATACTCGTAGGCGGCGATGCGGCCGATGTGCAGCGAGGCCGGACGGGCCTGCGCCTCGGCTTGGCGGGCGGACTCGACGGTCGCCTCGAGCAGGCGCGCCATCCAGCGCTTGAAAGGCGGGAAATCGTTCTGCGCCGGCATATGGCGGATCGCCCACCACGTGTCCCGCTCACGGCCGCGGCGATTCTCGCCGTAGGCGGGGGACCACGGCGCGCTGTGGTTGTGGCTCGCGTTGATCATGATGTTGGCGCCGGGCATCCCGAGCGCGGCGCCGACGACGCGGCGCACCTCGTCGCGGGCCGACTCGGACACGTCGACCAGGTCCCAGCGGATCACCGCGGCCTTGGTCGTGCCATCGTCGAGCAGCAGCGTCTGCACGCACAGGCGGTCGAGCACCGTGCCGTAGGGTTTGCCCGTGACCCAGTTGAGCACCTCGGGCTCCGGCGTGATGTCCGCGCGGCCGGCGCCGACGCGGAGAACAAGGTCGCCGGGCGAGGCGGGCGCCGCGGGCGCAGCGAATGCCACGGAAACCAAAGCGGCACAAATCGCGCTCGCGGCGAAACGCGCGAGCACACGGGCAAGGGGAAGGCGCAACATGACGGGAATGAACGAAGGAAATCGAAACGCCGGCGCGAGCCATAAGCCGCACCGGCGATTTACACGCGCACGAGGGCGACACCGCAGCGGGGCCCGCCGGCCCGGTGGCACGGTGCTCCGCTGGCCCGGCCGGTGCCAACCACAGCGGCACCGGCGCGGCGCGCGACGTCAGAACCGGCCGGTCACCCCCGCGACGACTTTCGCGACGACGATGCGGGTCTGGTTCGGGCGATCCTTCGTGCCGACCCACGTCTCCGTGATGGGCGACTTGTTGAGGTTCTCGATGTCGCAGAACACCGCGGTCGAGCGGTTCACGTTGTAGCGGGTCTTGAGGTTCACCTGCAGCTTGGGCTCGTGGTAGACGAGCAGCGCGGCGTTGGCGCTGTTGGTGACGAGATACTCGCTGCGCCAGACGGCGTTGAGGCGGAGGTTGAAACCGTGGCCGAGGTAGGTGAGCGCGACGTTGCCCGTCTTCGGCACGAAGCCCGCGACGGTGGACGTGACGGTGGCGCCGCCGTAGTCGCCGCGCGTGAGCAGGCGCGTGTAGTTGGCGTAGAAACCGAAGCCACGCCAGAAGCCCGGCAGAAACGTGAACTGCTGCTGGTAGGCGAGCTCGAGCCCGCGGTATTTGGCGCTGCCGCCGTTGCGCGTGGTCGAGATGCGGTAGCCGACATATTGGCCGTCGAAGCCGTTGTCGGCGCCGCTGCCGACGAACTGCGACGTGTCGGTGAACTGGAAGCCGTCGACCTGCTTCATGAACACGCTCGCGCTCAGCATGCCGACGGGCTCGAAGTAATACTCGGCCGTCGCGTCGAAGTTGTCCGAATACTGCGGCTGCAGGCCGGCGTTGCGGATCGTGACGGTCTGCGCGACGTCGTTGATCGTATCCGCCGGCATGATCGCATCGAACGAAGGCCGGCCGATGCCCGAGGAGTAGCTGAGCCGCGTGATGAGATTGCGGGCCGGCGTGTAGCGCAGATGCAGGCCGGGGAAGACGTCGCGGTAGGACCCCTTGCGGTTGAGCCGGCCGATCACCCCGGCGACCGTCACCGGGCCCTCGGCATCGGTCTCCGTCTTCTCGATCCGCACGCCGCCGAGGATGGAGAGTTTGGCGAAGCGCGCGTTGGCCATGGCGTAACCGGCCGTGACGGTCTCCTCGATGCTGCGGTCGCCGGTGAGGCGGGAGGTGTTCGTGAACGCAATGTCCTCGCGCCAGAGGCCGGGATTGAGCGCCTGGTGGCGCGCGACGGCGAAGGGATTGGCCCACGGCGGCGAGCGGTAGCCGGCGTTGGAGTCGGTCCATTTCGGCGTCGTGTCGAGAAACTGGCCGAGCGTGCCGGCGTCGTCGGCATTGTTCTGGACGCCGTCGAGCCCGGTGTAGTTGTAACGCTTGGAGTAGTTGTCGAGCGCGCGCTCCTGTTGGCGGATGACGGCGCCGGTCTTCACGACCACGGGCACGGCGAGCGCGAAGGTTTTCTTCGCGTTGAACTTCGCGGTGCGCACCTCGTCCTCGCCCATGCGGTCGCTCTGCGTGATCAGCATCGTGCCGTAGTTGGCGAGGTTGAAGAGGTCGGGGCCGGCGGTCTGCGCGTATTTCGGCCACTTCGGGCTTTCGCGGCGATCGACGGTGAAGCCGATGGCGTTGAGGCGATAGCTGACGGCGCCCTTCGGCCGCGACTGGAAATGCCGGCCGCTGGGCGCGTAGTCGTAGTAGGTTTCCGAATTCGACACGCTCACGCCGTAGTCGATCTCGAGGCCGGGGAAGCGGTGACGCACAGTCGGGACGAACTGCAGCGTGCGGCCGGACTTGTCGTCCGTCGTGAGCGTGATCGCGCTGGACGAGTTGTTGTTGGCCAGCACTTCCTGGAAATAACTCGTGTAGCCGGGGCGGAAATTCGCGACCGCGGCGGTCGTGCCGAGCACCATCGCGCGGGTGTCGTTGGTCTCGTGGAACCAGTTGTAGGCCGTGTTGAAGCTGAGGACGGTGTTCTCGCTTAGCTTGTATTCGATCTTGGCGCCAGTCGCGAGGCGCGTGCGCGGCGCGCCGGCGGGGCGCGGCACGGTGATGTTTTGCGTGTAGTAGGGCTCGACGAGCGCGCTCTGGTAGGTGGCGAGCGCGGCGGTATCGCCTCCGGGCTGCGAGTGGTAGGTGAAATTCAACGAGACACCGATGCGCTTCTCGGAGCCGAGGCGGTCGGCGTAGGAAAAGTTGAGCGAGGGGCCGACGTTCTTGATCGGCTCGCGCAGCCAATTGTCGGAGCGCGTGTAGTATTTCGGACGCCAGACGCCGCCGATGGAGTAGTTGAAGGAGCGGGGCTGGTTGCGGTCGAAGGCGCTCTTGGAAACGATGTTCACGTTGCCGCCGATGGAGTCGGCGTCCATGTCGGGCGTCGGTGCCTTGGTGACCTCGATGGTCTCGATGTTGTTGAGGGACGCCTGCTCGAACTCGAAGGTGCGGCCCGACTGCGAGCTGGCCATACGGTCGCCGTCCATCGTCACGGAGTTGAGCGCGCCGTCGATGCCGCGGATCTGCACGGAGCGCACGTCGGCGCCGACGTAGACGGCGGTGATACCGGGCAGCTGCTGGAGGAAATCGCCGATGTTGCCGTCGGCGATGTTGCCGAAGGAATCGGAGGCCACGACGTTCTTCACGTTGAGCGCCTCACGCTGCTTGGTGATGGCGGCGGCGCCGCCCTCGCGCGGGCCGGACACGGTGAACGCCTCGAGCTTGTAGATGCCGGAGTTGAGCGCGACGTCGCGGGTGACCCGCGCGCCGGACTTCACGTCGACCGTGACTTTGGCGGCTTCGAGGCCGGTGTAGCGCACGACGAGCGTGGCGAGGCCGGGCGGCAACAGCAGCTCGTAGCGGCCCTCGCGGTCGGTCACGGCCGAGCGGCCGGAGCCCTCGACCGAGACCTCCGCGCCATCGAGAAACGTCGAGGTGGCGGCGTTGCTGACTTGGCCGATGACGGTGCCGTTGGTCTGGGCGAAGGCGAGGCCGGCGGCCGCCAGCAGGGACGCCAGCAGGCGACAGACACGGAGCGGGACGAAGCGGGAGGCGGGGAAGGGCGGGATGTTCATGTGGGCGGCCGGGGTTAGCAGGAGCGATGCCTTGTAACCACGAAGTTACCGTTTGGGGTGCGGTCAACGGAAATTCCGAGTATCCGCGGGAAGAAGGGTTGCGTTCCGCCCGCACCGCCCGGTTACCTCACGCCACCGCGACTGCCATGGATCGCCGCCACTTCCTCGCCTCCTCCCTCGCGGCCGCCGGCGCCGCCTCCGTCCGTGCCGCCGCGCCGACCGGGGCCGCGCCCACCGGAC
>JBILLY010000024.1:0-15557 GCA_044375835.1 Opitutaceae bacterium | reverse complement strand
TCAGTGGTGGCACGTTCTCCTCCGCCAAATGAGCGCCGACGACCACTGCGATGCAGTTGCCGCCCTCAACGCCAGAGCCGGTCCACACCAACTCATCTGGCCTTCAATTGCATGAGTCCGGCTGAGCCCGCGCTCGACCTGCACCGCGCCCGTTGCTGGAGTCGCCGCCATGTCGAGCCAGATGGAAATCGCGCGCCTCGCGAATGTGAGCCAGTCCGTGGTCTCGCGCGTGCTCAACGGCCGCGCCAAGGAGTTCGGCATCGCCGACGACACCGTCGCCCGCATCCGCCAGATCGCCGAGGCCGTGGACTACCGGCCCAACCACGCCGCCAACATGCTGCTCGGCCGCAAGACCAAGCTCATCGGCGTCATCATCCGCTCCTTCGAGGACCAGTTCCTCGCCACCATCCTCGACGAACTCAACCGCCGCGCCCTGCAGGCCGGCTACGCCCTCATCGTCGTCGGCCTCGAGCAGGGCGAGTTCAACGCCACCGAGATCCGCCTGCTCCAAAGCTACCGGCCCGAGGCCTTCGTCGTCGTCGGCTCCGTCGATTTCAGCCGCTGGGACCGCGCCTTTCTCGACGCCGCCGACCTCGTCATCCAGATCGGCGCACCCGTCGCCGACCCGCGCGTCGTCACCTGCGGCACCGACGAAGCCGCCGCCGCCGCGCTCGTCGTGCGCCATCTGCTCGACCTCGGCCACCGCCGCTTCGGCCTCGTCGGCGACGCCACCGTGCCGAGCCGCCTGCGCGCCCAGGCGCTCCGCGCCGCCCTGCGCGAGCACGGGCACGCCGTGCCCCTGCCCTACGCCTACCTCAGCGAAGAGCGCGCCACCGCCGCCGGCGTCGACGGCGCGCGCTACTTCCTGCACGACTCCGACCGCGCCAACTGGCCCACCGCCATCATGGCGACCGGCGACCTCATCGCGCTGTCGTTCATCCGCGCCCTCGGCGACGCCGGCGTGCGCGTGCCCGCCGATGTCTCCGTTTCCAGCTACAACGACATCGAACTCGCCGCACTCGCCCGCCCCTCCCTCACGACGATCCACCAGCCGGTGCGCCACCTCGCCGCCACCGGCATGGAGATCATCACCGGCGCCCGCCCGCGCGCCAACGTCCTCCTCCCGCCCCTCCTCCGCGTCCGCGAGAGCACCGCCGCGCTCGCCTCCGGTCCGACCGCGTAGCGCGTCCGTCTCTTCTCCCGTTTCGATCCCCACCTCCCCCACCCCGACACTTCCCTCCCCATGCGCTTCCCCCGCCCCCTGCTCGCCGCCCTCGCCCTCGCCGCCGCCTGCCTCGCCGCCGCGCCCGCCCGCGCCGCCGACCGCCTGCCCAACGTCGTCGTCATCTTCACCGACGACCAGGGCTACGGCGACCTCGGCTCCTTCGGCGCCAAGGGCTACACCACGCCCCACATCGACTCGCTCGCCCGCGACGGCGTGAAGTTCACCAACTTCCACGTCGCCCAGGCCGTCTGCTCCGCCTCCCGCGCCGCGCTGCTCACCGGCTGCTACCCCAACCGCCTCGGCATCCACGGCGCACTCGGGCCCAACTCCAACCACGGTATCCACGCCGCGGAGACCACCCTCGCCGAGGTCTTCAAGTCCCGCGGCTACGCCACCGGCATGGCCGGCAAATGGCACCTCGGCCACCGCGAGCCGTTCATTCCCAACCGCCACGGCTTCGACGAGTCCTTCGGCCTCCCCTACTCCAACGACATGTGGCCGCACCACCCCGAGGCCAAGCCCGGCACCTACCCCAAACTCCCGCTCTGGGAGGACGGCCGCGTGATCGACGACGAAGTTTCCCCCGAGGACCAGACGCAGCTTACCACCCGCTACACCGACCGCGCCGTCCGCTTCATCGAAAAGAACAAGGACCGCCCCTTCTTCTTCTACCTCGCCCACTCCATGCCGCACGTCCCGCTCTTCGTGAGCGACAAGTTCAAGGGCAAGTCCCAGGCCGGCCTCTTCGGCGACGTGCTCATGGAGATCGACTGGTCCGTCGGCCAAGTGCTCGAAACCCTGCGCAAACACGGCCTCGAGCGCGACACTCTCGTGATCTACACGAGCGACAACGGCCCCTGGCTCAGCTACGGCCACCACGCCGGCAACGCCGGCCCGCTCCGCGAGGGCAAGGGCACCGCGTGGGAAGGCGGCACTCGCGTCCCCGCCCTCATGCGCTGGCCCGCCCGCCTGCCCGCCGGCACCGTCTGCCCCGATTTCCTCATGACCATCGATCTCCTGCCGACGCTCGCCGCCCGCATCGGCGCGCCGCTCGGCGACCGGCCGATCGACGGCCGCGATGTCTGGCCCCTCCTCGCCCGCACGCCCGGCGCGAAGAATCCGCACGAGGGCTACGGCCTCTGGTATGCGCAGAACGAACTCCAGGCCGTGGTCAGCGGCGACGGCCGCTGGAAAATGATCTTCCCCCACCGCTACCGCTCGCTCGCCGGCAAACCCGGTGGCCGCGACGGCCTGCCCGAGAAATATACCCAGGTCGACCTCGCCGCCCCCGCGCTCTACGACCTGCAGAACGATATCGGCGAAACGACCGACGTCGCCGCCGCCCACCCCGCCGTCGTCGCAAAGCTGCAGGCGTTCGCGGAAAAATGCCGCGCCGACCTCGGCGACAACCTGCAGAAACGCGCCACGGGCGCCGGCACCCGCGAGCCCGGCCGAGTCGCCGCCCCGGAGGGCGACGCCGCCTCCGCGAAGAAAAAGAAGAAAGCCTGACTTGGCCTAGAGCGGGCCGCCGGCCTGAACGCAGGCCGGCGCCACCTCGCGCGCGTCGCGTTTACTGCGCCTGCCCCAGCCAACGCTCGAGCCAACCATACGCCCGCTCGCGCATCTCCGGCGGGAAATCGTGCTCGCAGTCCGGGTGCACGACGTCGAGCCGCGCCGCCGCGCCGTGCAGCGCATACACGGGCCGCGCGGCCGCGATCACCCGGTCCACGCTCTGCCATTTGAAATTCGCGTCGCCCTTGGGCGCGATCGCCAGCATCGCCCGCGGCGCCAGCGCGCCCAGCAGTTCGTGGAAATCGAACGGGATCGCCTCCAACCGTCCCGCGTAGTCCGCCAGCCGCGGCATGTAGCGGAACTGCGTCCAGCCCTGCCCCGCCTTCCACACCGCCGCCTGCTTCTCCTTGTAGTAGTCGAGATACGAGTCGAAGCCGCAGCTCGAGACGACCGCCTTGATGCGTTCGTCGAAGACCGCCGTGTAGATCGAATTGTGCCCGCCCAGCGAGTGGCCGATCGCGCCGAAGCCGCGCGGCGACACGCCGGGCGTCGCCGCCAGCACGTCGAGCCCGCGCACGTTGTCCCAGATCGCCTTCATCGTCCCGCTCCGGTAGCCGAGCCCGTCGAGGTCCGGCTTGTAGTCGCCGAGATGCGGATACGGCGGCGCCAGCACCACGAAGCCCCGCTGCGCCAGTTCCTCGCCGTAGTTGCGGTTCGGCTTCGTCGCCGCCGAACCGAGGCCCACGACCGGCCGGTTGCCCTCCGCCGCATTGGTCGGCATCAGCGCCAGCACCCCGGGCCGCACCGCCCGCCCCGCCAGCACGTCCTTCGGCACGAGCAGATACGCCGGCACCCGTGCGCCCGGCTCCGCCTGATAGCTGATCTCGCGGCGCACGTAGCTGCCGCAGTCCGTTTCCGTTTCGATCCGGACGTCCAGCGGCACCCGCTTCGCCGCGCCCGGCAGCGGTCCCATCACGCTCTCCGCCGCCGCCACGATCTCCGCCCGGCGCCGCGCCCACTCCGCCGTCGTCGTCACCGGCGCCACGGCCCCGGTCGGCGTGCGGTAGGTCAGCAGCTTTTCCCGATCCAGCCGCACCGGTCCCTCCGCCGCGCCCACCGCAACCGCCGCCGCCAGCGCCAGGGCCGCCGCGAAAATCCGCCGCCCCATCCCGCCGCACGCCGCGATTTCGTCCCGTCGCTCCGCCGCGCTGCTTCGCCGTGCCGTCGATTGCGTCATGGAAAAATCTCCGCGCCGCCCGCCCCCGCGGCGCAAGCCGAAAGCCGCCCGCCGCGCCGCACATTTCCCTTGTCCGCCGCGCGCCCGTCCCGTAACTGCGCGGTTACTCTTCCATGTCCGCCACCGCTCCCCGCTATCTCACCGCCGGCCGCCTCGCCGTCGAAATCCACGCCGACCGCCCCGCCCTCGGCACCGCCGCCGGCCGCGCCGCCGCCGCGCACATCCGCGACGTCATCGCCGCCCGCGGCGAGGCCCGCGTGATCTTCGCCTGCGCGCCGTCGCAGGATGAGTTTCTCACCTCGCTCATCGCCGCCTCGCGCAGCGGCCACACCGCCTTCGATTGGTCCCGCGTCACCGCCTTCCACATGGACGACTATGTCGGCCTCGCCGGCACGCACCCGCAGAGTTTCCGGTCCTACCTGAAGTCCCACCTCCTCGACCACGTCTCCGTCGGCCGCTTCCACCCGGTCCCCGCCGAGGAGCCCGATGTCGCCGCCGTCTGCGCCCGCTACACCGCGCTGCTCGCCGAGAAGCCGATCGATCTCATCTGCATGGGCATCGGCGAAAACGGCCACATCGCGTTCAACGATCCCCCGGTCGCCGACTTCGAGGACCCCGCGCTGATCAAGGTCGTCGAGCTCGACCTCGCCTGCCGCCAGCAGCAGGTCAACGACGGCTGCTTCCCCACCCTCGACGCCGTGCCGCGCCACGCGTTCACGCTGACCGTGTCCGTCTTCCGCCGCGCCCGCCGGCTCAGCATCCACGTCCCCGGCCCGCGCAAAGCCGCCGCCGTCCGCGCCACCGTCGAGGGCCCGATCGTCACCGCCTGCCCGGCCTCGATTCTCCGCCTCCACCCCGAAGCCACCCTCTACATCGACGTCGCCGCCGCGAGCACCCTCGCCGCGCGCTGACGCCCAACGCCGCCCCGCCGCGTTTCCTCCGCCTCTTTCCCGCGCCTCGCCCTCCGCATGAGCAACGTCCCCGAAATCGGCTTCGCCCTCGTCGGCACCGGCAGCATCGCCCGCATGCACGCGGCCGCGATCGCCGCCGTGCCCGGCGCGCGTCTCCGCGCCGTCCACAGCCGCACGGCCGCGTCCGCCGCCGCCTTCGCGCGCGAGTTCGGCGCCGACGCCGCCGACACCCTCGACGCCCTGCTCGCCCGGCCCGATGTCCAGGCCGTCTGCGTCACCGTCCCGAGCGGCACCCACGGCGAGATCACCGCCCGCGCCCTCGCCGCCGGGAAACACGTTCTCTGCGAAAAGCCCCTCGAGATCACCGCCGCCCGCATCGACGCCATGGTCGCCGCCGCCGAGCGCGCCCAGCGCATCCTCGCCGCCGTTTTCCAGCTCCGCCTCGGCTACGGCGCCGGCGTCCTCCAACAAGCCGTCGCCGCCGGTCGCTTCGGCAAGCTCACCCTCTGCAGCGCCTACGTGAAATGGTGGCGCAACCCCGACTACTACAAATCCTCCTCGTGGAAAGGCACCGCCGAGCAGGACGGCGGCGGCGCCCTCATGAACCAGGCCATCCACGCCGTCGACCTGCTCCAGTGGATCGCCGGCCGGCCCGTCCGCGTCGGCGCCCAGACCCGCACGCGCACCCACCCCATCGCGATGGAAGACACCGCCGCCGCGGTCCTGGAATACGCCCACGGCGCCGTCGGCGTGATCGAGGCCGCCACGTCGTGCTTCCCCGGCACCGCCATGCGGATCGAGATCGCCGGCGACCAAGGCTTCGCCGTCCTCGAAAACGACCGCATCACGCACTGGCAATTCGCCGCGCCGCTCCCCGACGACGACGCCATCCGCGCCGGCCGCGCCAGCGTGTTGGTCGGCGGCTCCTCCGATCCCAAGGCCATCGGCATCGAGGGTCACCGCCGCCTCGTCGCCGACCTCGTCGAGGCCATCCGCACCGGCCGCGCCCCCGCCATTCCCAGCCGCGAAGGCCGCCACGCCGTCGCCATCATCGAGGCGATCTACCGCTCCGCCAAAAACGGCGGCGCGCCCGAACCCGTTTCCTGACCGCCCGCCCCTCGGGCGCCGCGCACCGTCGTGGCGCCCTCGCCACGCCACGCCCGCGGCCTCGCTCCGCGGCCCACCTCCGGTAAATCGCCGGCATTTCCCGTCCGCGCTCAACTCCCTCGTCCGCGTGACGATGGGAGTGCGTTGTGACTCCACTCACCGCCCAACAGACGGTCGACCGTGCCCACGCGGTCATGCGCACCGGCGCCGCCGCCGGCCTCCCCGAGTTGTTGGCGCTCATCGAGACGCTCTCGACCGACATCTTCAAAGTGAACCTCGATGAACTCGCCGAGCTCATCGAAAAGGACACCACCGTCCTGGCCAAGGTCATCACCGTCGCCAACACCCTCGCCCACAACCCCGGCATCGCCCCCGTCGCCACCATCACGCAGGCGATCCACCACGTCGGTTTCCACCGCATCCGCAGCCTCGCCGTCTCGCTGATGCTGATCGAAAACACCGGCGGCCCCCGCAATCCCCCCGAGCAACGCGAAGCCGCCGCCCACGCCCTCACCTCGGGCCTCTTTGCCGAAAGCTGCGCCGCCCAACTCGGCACGATCGAGCCCGACGTCGCCTTCGCCGCCGCCACGCTCCGCCACTTCGGGTCGATTTTGCTGCCGGCCGTCTCCCTCGACCACGTCCGCGCCGCCCGCGAGCGCCTGAAAACAAAACCCGCCGACATCGCCTACCGCGGCGTCTTCGGCCTCACCCCCATCGAACTCAGCCGCCGCCTTCTCGCTTCCGCCCGCCTGCCCGAAGAGGTCGCGCGCGCTCTCCGCGAATGCGAACCCACGGGCCTCGGCGGCACCGCGACGCAATTCGACACGCGCCTGCTCGCCGTCGCCGATTTCGGCAGTCGCCTCGCCCGCCACGCGCTCGAGCCCGGGCTGCCGTCCGAGATCTTCGCCAGCCGCGCGCGCCAGGCCGCCCGCGACTTCGATCGGCTCCTCCCCCAAGCCTGCGACCTCATCGAGCCCGCCGTGCTCCAAACGGGCGAGCGGCTCCAGGCCTTTCTTCGCGTCAGCGGCGTCGGCTCACTCCCGACCCAAGGTCTTGTCCGCCTCCGCCAACACGTCCGTCACTTTGCCGCCAGCCGCGCCGCCGCCCAAGCCGCCGCCGCCCAACCGCCCGCACCGGCCCTCGCCGACGTCGCCGCCGCTCCGACTCCTACCTCGGCCGCACCGGCCACGCCCCCCCTGCCCGACGCCGTCTCCGCCCCGCCTGCGCCCGCCGCCGCGCCGGCGGCGGAAACCCCGCCCGCGCCGGCAACCGTCCCCCGCGCCCCCGTCCGCGCCGATACGTCATTGCCCGCGCTGTCCACCACGCTCCAAGCCTGGGACGAAGTGCTCGCCGACGCCGATGCCTTCGACTCGCAACCCGTCGCGGCCGCCGCACCCACCCTCGCCACCACACTCGCGCTCGTCCGCGACGCCGTGCAGGCCGAGGACTGCTGGCTCTTTCAGCAACTGCCCGGCGGCACCTCGCTGTCGCTCACCGGCGGCACGGGCACCGCTTGGCACCGCGCCCAGACCTCCGCCGCGATCCGCTCGACCGAGCGCAGTGTCTTCGGCGTCTGCCTCGCCCGCGCCGAGGTCGTCGTCCTGCACGATACCGCCGACCGCGTGCTCCAGCCCTACCTGCCCGACTGGTGGCGCGCCCTCGACGGCCCGCCGTGCGCCTTTGCGCTCGTGCCCCTCCGCACCGGCGAGACCGTCGCCGCCCTCGCGCTCATCGGTTGGCGCGCCGCCCGCCGCGTCGCGATCACGCCGTCCCAGGTCAATCTAGTCCAACAGCTCTGCGCCCCCGTCCTCGCCCCCGGCGCCCCCGCCTCCACGCTCGCGGCCTGAGCGCCCGCCGCCTTCGTCGGAAATCGTCCCCGTCACCGCGCGCCCCGCCCCGCATCGGGCTGAAATTTTCAGCAACGTTCATTTTGACTCGCCGCCCCCCGCGCGGACCGTCGGGGCCAACCCTTTCCCGGTCCCCGCATGTCCGTGCCGACGCTCCCCGCGCTTCTTTCCATCGTCCACGCCGCCGCCGCCTCGCCCGGCGAACGCACCGCCGCCCGCGAACTCGCTGCGCGCACCGGCGCCGCCGTCGCGGCCGCCGCCGACCCCGCCCCGTTCGGCGCCGCCGGTTCGCCGCCCGCCCGCGGCACCGTCCGCCTCGGCCTCGTTTCCCGTTTCACCCCCGACGCCCTCCGCGCCGCCCACACCGCTGCGGCCGCCGCCGTCGCCCGCCAACCCGCCGCGCACCTCGACGGCGCCGCCTGGATCTGGCTCCGCCTCGCCGACGACGGCTCCGGCGAGATCGCCGCCACGCACGGCTCGTTCCTCTTCGCCGCCGTCCGCCTGCTGGCCCGCGGGATCAGCGGCTTCACCCGCGAAAAACTCGCCGCCGGCCTCTTCCTCCCCGCCGCCTTCGGCTGGCACCGCCCGCACTGGGATGCCTGCTACACCCAGTATTGGCGCTCCGCCCGCGGCTTCGATCCCGAGCAATACGTCGCCACCCTCGCCGAGGCCGGCTTCACCCACTGCGAGGTCAACGCCCTCCAGGCCCACATGGCGCACGAGGACCTCGTGCCGCATGAATACTACTCGCAGTTCTACAGCTATCAGCCGGGCCTCAACCACTTCGTCGACACCGACCTGACCCGCGGCATCTGGCCCGCCCTCTACCTCGACGCCAACCTCGCCCACCTGCGCAAACTCGCCGACCTCGGCCGCCGCTACGGCCTCAAGCCCGGCGTCTGCATGTTTGAGCCGCGCACGCTGCCCGAGCGCTTTTTCCAAAAATTCCCCACGCTCCGCGGCGCCCGCGTCGACCACCCGTTCCGCTCCCGCCTCCCGCGCTACACCATGGCGCAGGATCATCCCGTCACCCAGCGCCACTACCGCGAGGCCCTGCAGAAACTCATCCGCGCCGTCCCCGACCTGAGCTACATGTCGCTCTGGACCAACGACAGCGGCGCCGGCTTCGAACACAGCGCCTCGCTCTACGTCGGCCGCAACGGCGGGCCTTTCATGATCCGCGAGTGGCGCAGCCACGAGAAGGTCGCCGAGGCCTCCGGCAAAAGCATCGTCCGCTTCCTGCGCAACCTCCAGGACGGCGCCGCCGCGCTCAACCCCGACTTCGACGTCTTCCTCCGCCTCGAGCCCTTCAAGATGGAGCACGAGCACATCAAGGCCGGCCTCGGCGGCCGCGTCTCCTACGAGGCCCCGTCGCTCCTGGTCCGCGGCTACTCGCTGCCGTATCCGCATCCCCGCTACCCGGAAAACTTCGGCGTCGCCGGCAGCATCTTCCACGACTGGATGGACGCTGCCGAAAAGACCGCCCTCGCCGACGACCGCGCCCGCGGCACCGAGCCCGTCCTCCACTACTCCGCCTCCGGCGTCTGGAACCATGAGCCGCTCGTGGGCCTGCCCTTCCCCCGCCTCGTCCACGCCAAGCTCAAGTCCGCCGCCGACACCGGTATCGCGCGCCTGAGCGCGCTCGGCGGCCTCGCCCACACCACCGCCACGCCCTACTGGCCCAACGTCGTCGCCCTCCAGGCCGCCCAGTTCACCCCCGACCGCCCGATTGACGCCGTCCTCGCCGACTACGCCGCCTCCCTCGTCGGCCCCGCCCTCGCGCCGTCCCTCGACGCCGCGTGGCGCGATTTCGAGACCGCCCTCGGCTGGCAGCCGCTCGTCCCGCTTTTCTGCGTCTTCGGCTTCTGCTGGCAACGCACCTGGGACCGCCCCTTCGTGCCCGACATCGAGGCCGTCCCGGCCGCCGAGCGCGACTACTACGAGCGCCACGGCTGCTTCCAGTTCAACAATCCCGGCATCAACGATCTCGGCAAAGACGTCCTCTTCGACCTCATCACCCGCGAGTCCGGCGCCAAGATGGCCGCCGACATGGATCGCGAGGTCATCACGCGCGTCCGCGCCGTCCTCGCCGCGCTCGACACCACGCTCGCGGGCCTCGCGCCCGACACCGCCGGCTCGAACCCAGCCCGCGCTGTCTTCACCGACCTCCGCGACCGCGTCCGCGCCTACCTCCACTGGGTCACCGCGCTGCGTGGCGTCTGCGCTTGGTGCGAACACGTCTACGGCTACCTCGCGCCCGACGCCACGGCCGCCACCCGCGCCGCTTGCGTCGAAAATCTCCAGGCCGCCATCGACGTCGACCTCGCCAACACCCGCGGCCTGCTCGAACTCTGCGAAACCTCCCGCACCGAGTTCATGGCCGTCTCCGGCGTCGCCGAGAGCACGTTTTTCTACGGCGAGAATTTCGCCGACCACCTCCGCTCCCGCCTCCGCCTCACGGAGAAATACCGCCACCACTTGCCGCGCATCGACCGCGACATCTATTGGCGCGCCGCCCCCGGCACCCACTGGCCCGCCGGCTGGACCAACACCTGACCCGCCCGCCCACACAGCTTTTTTCCTGCTACTTGACCACTTGTTACTTGCTCCTTCGCCCTCCGCACCGCCCATGAGCACCACCACCGCCCTCCCGCAGATCCACAGTTTCGGCCACGCCCTCGACATGGACGACGACAAGATCGGCCTCTTCCGCGACTCCAGCGATGCCGCCGACGACTTCGACGAGCTGCGCCGCCGCTTCGAGACCGACGGCTACCTCTACATGAAGGGCTACCTCGATCGCGACGAGGTGCTCGGCGCCCGCGCCAGCCTCTGCGACCGCCTCGCCGCCGCCGGCGTGCTCGACGAGAGTTACCCGGCCATCGAGGGTATCTGCAAACCCGGCTCCGGCTACGTCTTCAAACCGGAGATCACCAACGGCAACACCGAGGTCCAAAACCTCCTCTACACCGGCCGCCTCGCCGAATTTTACCGCCGCTTCTTCGCCGAGGAAATCCGCCACTACGACTTCACCTGGCTCCGCGCCATCGGCCCCGGCAAGGGCACCAACCCCCACTGCGACCTGCCCTACATGGGCCGCGGCACGCACCGCCACATGACCTGCTGGATGCCCTACGGCGACATCAGCTTCGAACTCGGCGGCCTCATGGTGCTCGAGGGCTCCCATCAGCGCATGGACCTGCTGAAAAACTACGTCTACCGCGACGTCGACGCCTACTGCGAAAACAAGCCCGAGCAGGTCGCCAACGCCCACAACGGCGCCCAAGGCTTCGGCTGGACCTTCAGCGGCACGCTCTCCCACAACCCGCCCGTCCTCCGCAACAAATTCGGCGGCCGCTGGCTCACCACCGAGTATCGCGCCGGCGACTTCCTCACCTTCGGCATGTTCACCGTGCACGCCTCGCTCGACAACCGCTCGACCAACCGCCTGCGCATCTCGTCCGATTCCCGCTACCAGCGCGCCAGCGAGCCGATCGACGACCGCTGGATCGGCGTCAATCCCCCCGGCCATACCTTGGCCGGCAAACGCGGCCGCATCTGCTGAGCCCCGCCTGCCATCGCCATCCGGTAGGGCGAGGCGTCCCCGCCGAGCCGGCGCGCGTTGCGTGACCGTCGTCGCGCCCACCCACGCCCCGCCTCCTCCCGCTCACGCGCCTTCCCGCCCGCACCGCGCCTCCTCGCCTCACCCGACCACGCCCGCCGCCCATGGTCGCTCCTTCCGCCACCGCTCCTTCCGCCACCGCCCCCTCCGCCCGCGCCGCCGCCTCCGCGCCGCCCGCCGGCCGTCTCGCCGCCGTGCAGGAAATGGCCGGCCTCCTGCGCCGTCTCTTCGAGGTCGAGCGCGAGTTCGTCCGCACCGCCACCACGCTCATCTACCGCGTCGGCTCGCCGGAGCTGAAGTTTCTCCTCTGCCAGCACGTCTGGGAAAGCGCCGGTCACGCCCGCTGGCTGCGCGAGCGCGGCCGCGAGCTCCAGGGCTTCGGCGCCGGTGAAACCGTCCGCCCGTCTTTCCGCACGATCTTCGAGGAAGCCGTCCGCCCCACCGACGGTCTCGCCGCCCTCGCCGGCTTCTACGGCGTGCTCAAACCCGCGCTCCTCGCCGCCTACCGCCACTACCTCGCCGTCACCGAACCGCTCGCCGACTGGCCGTCGCGCAAACTCGTCGAGGAATTCGTCGCCGACGAGGAACGCCACGCGCGCGAAATCGCGCCGTTTCTCGTCGCGTCGCCCGCCGCCGCCGCCTCCGCCGATCGGCTTTCCGCTTTGCTCGCCGCCGAGGGCGGCCTCCTTGCCCTCTCCCCGCCGGTGCCCGTCCCGCCGACGCTCGCGTTGTTGTCCGCCGCCGGTCCCTACACCCATCCGCCCACCTGCAATCGCGGCCCCTACCCGACCTGCTCCAGCGTCTTCAGCCACGACCCCGCCGAGACGCCCATCGTGCGTCTGTGGCTCGTCGATCCGGCGACCGATGCCCGCGTCATCCGCCTCATGGTCTACGTCTGGCTCATGATGGAAATGGACGCCGTCGACTACCTCGCGACCGTATTCTACGACACGCCGTCGGCCCCGTTCGATCTCCACCACGACCTCGCCCGCCACCTCTGGGACGAGTCGCGCCACAGCCAATTCGGCTACCGCCAGCTCCCGCGCCTCGGCGTCGACCTCGCCACGCTCGAGCACTCCCTCGACCTCTACCACATCCTCGTGCAGCTGCCGCCCCACGAGCGCTACGCCATGATGACGATGGAATTCGAGGCCGGCAGTTTCCCCGTCAAAGCCCACGTCATGGACCGCATCCGCGAGCTCAACGACTTCGAGGCCGACACCCTCCTCGCCTTCGACCGCAACGACGAACAGAACCACGTCCGCTACGGCCACCGCTGGCTCCCGACGATGATGGCCCTTTTCGGCGAGACTCGACCGGTCGACGAATTCGTCCGCGCCGCGCAGGAAAACTTCAAGGCCGCCGCCGCGCTCCACGGCGGCCGCGTCCCGCACTCCCTCGCGCCCGAGGTCCGCCTCACCGGCGAGAAAATCCTCCGCCTCGCCACCGCCACCCCGTAACGCAAACTCCCCGCCCGACACGCCCTGCCTTCTCCGCTCCCGCCCTTCAGCACCCTCCTCTGACTCCGCCACCCGCCCGCCCTTCCGCCCTGCACTCCGCCCTTCCGCCGCCCGACTCTCGGCTCTAGCCTCTCCGCTCTCAGCTCCCAACCCGTCCCGCCCGCATGTCTTCGCAGAAAACCTACCGCGCCGTCCTCGCCGGCACCGGCAGCATTGCCGACGCCCACGTCCGCGCCGTCGAAGCCACGCAGGGCCGCGTCCGTCTCGTCGCCGCCATGGATGTCGACGCCGGCCGCGTCCGCGATTTCGGCACCCGTCACCACGTCGCCGATACGTATACCGACTACGCCACGATGCTCCGCACCGTGCGGCCCGATGTCGTGATCGTGGCCACGCCGCCCGGCCAGCACACCGCCATGTGCATCGCCGCCATGGAGGCCGGCGCCTGGGTGTGGTGCGAGAAACCGCTCTGCGGCTCGCTCGCCGAGGCCGATGCCATCGCCGCCGCCGAAGACCGCACCGGCCGCTACACGTCGTGCGTGTTCCAGATGCGCTTCGCTTCGTCGACCGCGCACCTCCGCGCCCTCGCCGCCTCCGGCCAGCTCGGCCGCCCGCTCGTCGCCGTCTGCAACACCCTCTGGTTCCGCGATGCCGCCTACTACGCCGCCCCGTGGCGCGGCACCTGGGCGGAGCTCGGCGGCCCCACCATGGGCCTCGGCATCCACGCCATGGACCACCTGCTCCACCTTCTCGGCGACTGGACGGAAGTGCGCGCCATGGCCGCCCGCCTCGACCGCGCCATCGAGGTCGAGGATGTTTCCATGGCGATGGTGAGCTTCGCCAACCGCGCCATGGCCTCCGTCGTCAACAGCGCCCTCAGCCCGCGCCAGGAAACGTATCTGCGTCTCGACTACCAGAAGGCCACCGTCGAGCTCACCCACCTCTACAGCTACGCCCGCGACAACTGGCGCTTCACCCTCGCGCCCAGCGCGCACGACGAGGGTCTGCTGCAGGCGTGGCAGAGCTTCCCGCCCGACGTCGGCTCCACCCACGCGGCGCAATTCGGTCAGTTCCTCGCCCACCTCGACGCCGGCACCCGCCCGCTCACCTCCGGCCCCGAAGCCCGCCGCACCGTCGACCTGCTCACCGCCATCTACAAGAGCGCCTTCACCGGCGCCCCGGTCCGCGCCGGCTCCATTGTCCCCGGCGATCCCTTCTACTCCGCCCTCCACGGCGGCCGCCCGGTGTTGTAGTGCCGGCACTCACCGCGTGCCGCCGCGCGGCCAACCGCACACCGCACCCCAGGCCCGCCCACCCGCCCCACCGCATCCTGCCGTTTTCCGTGTCTTCCGTGTTTTCCGTGGGCACGCCCTTCGAAAAACATCTTCCCTGCCCGTCCTCCGCATGAACCTCGCCCTCCGCCCCCGCGCCGCCGTCCGCGCCGTCGCGCTCAGCCTCACCCTCGCCGGCACCGCGTTCGCGCAGGCCGCCTTTCCCGGCCTGCAGAGCGTCCTCACCGACGCGGAATGGAAACGCGCCGGGCTCGACCGCCTCACCCCCGACCAGATCGGTGTGATCGACGCCGCCCTCATCCGCCACCAGATCCAGACCGCCAAAGCCGCCGCGGTCGCCAGCGCCGCCGGCCTCCCCGCGCAACCCGCCGCGCCCGCCCCCACGCCCACCGCCGCCGAGGTAGCCCTGGCCAAGGCCCGTTTCTGGGACCGCTTCGGCCTCGACAAGGTCGACGACTGGCGCGCCCAGCAACCGATGGTCGCCAAGGTCACCGGCTGGCAGGGCGGCAACCGTTTCTCCCTCGAGACCGGCCAAGTCTGGGAAGGCCTCGAGCCCATCCCCTTCGATCCGCTCGGCCAAGACGTGACCATCGAGGCCCGCCCGATGAACGCCTTCGCCCTCAAGCTCCGCGAAAGCGTCGCCGTCCGCGTCCGCCGCCTGAAATAATCCGCCGCCCGCCGCCGCCCCGTCCCTCCGTCCGTCGCCCCGCCCGCCCCCGGACCTTGATCCTTGGTCCTTGATACTTGGTCACTTGGTCCTCGGTCCCTTGGTCCTTCCCCACCCCGCCCATGCTCCACCTCTCCAATCGCGAACTCACCCTCGACGTCCTCGACCCCAACGACCCCGCCGACGCCGCGCGCCAGGGCTGGCGGTATTGCCATGGTGGTTACATCTGGCAGATCCACGACGCCGCCCTCGGTCCGCTCCTCACCGGCCCCTCCTACCCCGCCGAACCCACCGTCTACGACGGCCAGGGTCTCCCCGAGTCCTTCCGCCACTCGCGCCGCGATCCCTCCACCCGCCTCACTTGGAGCGGCGACACCGGCGTCGCCATCGGCGCCGGCACCATCGCGGCCAACTCCGCGCCCAAACCCTCCGCGCCCGATGCCGTGTTCCTCCGCGAGCGCTGCCGTTGGACCGTGGCGACCTTCTCCGATCACCTCGTTTTCCAAACCAGCCAGACCGCGCCCGGCGCCGCCTACGCCCTCACGCGCAAGATCGAGCTCACCGGCCGCACCGTCGTCTCCTTCACCCAGCTCACCAACACCGGCTCCGCCCCGCTCGACCTGCAGTGGTTCCCCCACCCGTTCTGGGCTCTCACCGGCCAGCGCGCGGAAATGCAG
>JBILLY010000178.1:0-7813 GCA_044375835.1 Opitutaceae bacterium | reverse complement strand
ACCGTCCCGGACAACGGCGTCTTCGCGATCGCCGCCGACGGCGCGCTCACTTTCAAGCGCCCCTTCGGCCCCAAGCCCGACAACCAGTTCGCGCTCCTCACGCTGCCCGCGCAGACGCCGCTCTCGCTGTCGCTCAACCACCCGACGCTCAAACGCGTGACCTTCGACGTGAGCTACATCCCATTCGAATGCCCCATCTGGGGCAACGGCCACACGCTCTCCGTCGAGCCCTACCTCGGTCTCGTGATCCCGCCGGGCGAAACCCGCCACTGGTTCGCCCGCCACGGTTTCGAAAAGTAGAGACGCCAACGGCCCGCCGGCACCGTCCGCCTGCTCGCGATCAGGCCCGGCCGTTCGTCAACGCCACGCCCCGCGTAGCACGCGGAGGAAATTGCCGGAGAAAATTCCTTCGATGTCCGCCTCCGCGTAGCCGCGCGCCCGCAGCAACGCCGGCAGCCGCTGCAAATCGGCGATCGAGTCCAGCTCCTGCGGCACCTGCTCCGTGCCGAACGCGCCGTCGAGGTCGCTCCCGATCCCCACGTGCCCCGCGTTGCCGGCCAGCTGGCAGTAGTGGTCGATGTGCTCGACAAGTTTCTCCAGCCGCAGGTCCGTGCCCGCCGGAGTCGTCTGCCCGCGCACCCAGCCGGGAATCATCATCCACGCGTCGAGGCACACGCCGGCCACGCCGCCGCGCGCCGCCAGCGCCCGGAACTGGTCGTCCGCCAGCTGCCGCTGGTGCGGCACCAGCGCGCGCGCGTTGTGGTGGCTCGCCCACACCGCGCCGCGATACCGCTCCATCGCCTGCCAGAAACACGCGTCGCTCAGGTGCGTGACATCGAGAATGAACCCCAACTCGTCCGCCCGCCCCAGCAGCTCCAGCCCGCGGGCCGGAAACGGCCCCTCCGTGCTCGTGCCCTGCGCGTAGACTCCCGGCCCGTAGTGCGCCGGCCCGAGCGCCCTCAGGCCGTCCGCCCACGCGCGCTCCAAATGCGCCACCGTGATCAGCGAGTCCGCGCCTTCGAGGCTGCGCACGTAGCCCACCGGCAGCGTCGCCGCCGTCGTCTCGTCCGCCGCCGCCCACCGCGCAAGATGGGCCTCGAGCCCCGCCCGATCCGTGATCGCCGTCATCTCGCCCGCCTCCTCCATCGCGCGATACCACGCGAGTTGCGCCTGCGTCATCGCCCACGCCTGCGCCGGCGAGCGCCAGCCGAAGACCGGCGAATACGCGTCGTGCTCCAGCCGCGCCAGCTGCGTCGCCACGCAGAGCCCCACCCGCCCGCGCCGCAGCTCCGGCAAACACACCGTGCCGCGTCCGCGGTCGGGTTTGTCGCGCAGGTGCGCCTCCTTCGCCCGGATCTCCGCCAGCGGCCGCGCCAAGTCGCGGTTCCACTCGATCGCGTTCATCGCGAGGTCCAGGTGCGCGTCGAAAATCAGCGGCGGCGTCATGGTTTCAAAGCAGCCCGGCCAGCACCAGCGTCACGCCCAACCCGGCCACGCCGATGATCGTCTCCGTCACGGTCCACGTGCGCAGCGTCTGCCCGACCGTCAGTCCGAGGCAGTCTTTCACGATCCAGAAACCGCCGTCGTTGAGGTGCGACAGAAACAGCGACCCGAAACCCAGCGCGACGACCAGCAGCTCGCGGTTGATCTCCGGGTGCGCCGCCACCACCGGCGCGAGCAGGCCCGCCGCCGTCGTGATCGCCACCGTCGCCGAGCCCGTCGCCACGCGGATAAACGCCGCCACCAGCCACCCGAACACCAGCGGCGGCAGGCTCCACTCGCCCGCCACCTGCCCCAGCGCCTGCGCCACCCCCGCCTCGCGCAGCACGCGCGCAAACCCGCCGCCCCCGCCCACCACCAGCAGCGTCATGCCGATGCCGGCCACGCTCTGCTCGGTGAAGCCCAGCACCTGCGCGCGGGAAAACTTCGCCGCCCGGCCGAGCACCGCCAGCGCCGTCAACACCGCGAGCGTCAGCGCCACCACCGGATGGCCGACAAAACTCAACCCGCCGCGCACCGCCGACCCCGCCGGCAACAGCATCTCCGCGGCCGAGGCCGCCAGCATCAGCCCGATCGGCAACGCGATCACACCCAGCGTCGCACCCAATCCCGGCCGCGCCGCCGTCGCCTCCGTCGCGCGCAGCGCCGGCGTCGCCACCGCCATCCGCGGCGCCACCCACCGCGCCAGCACCACGCCGCCCAGCCACGCCGCCGGCACGCCCGCCACGATGCCCCAAATCAGCACCACGCCGCTCCGCGCCCCGAGCGCATCCACCGCCGCCACCGGTCCCGGATGCGGCGGCGTCAGGCCGTGCATCACCGACAGAAACGCCACCAGCGGCAACGCCAGCAGCAGAAAGGGCCGCTTCGTCTCGTGCGTCAGCGCCACCACGATCGGCAGCAGCAACAGCAGCCCCACCGTAAACCACGTCACCACACCGATCACCACCGCCAGCGCCACCACGCAGGCGAGCGCACGCTCCGGCCCGAAAAACGCGCTGAACCGCTCCGCCACCACCTGCGCCCCGCCCGACTCCGCTAGGAGTTTCCCCAACATCGCGCCGAGCGCGATCACCGCGGCGATCCCGCCGAGCGTCGCGCCCACCCCGTCCTGAAACGCCTTCAACGCGCCGAGCGCCGGCATCCCCGCCCCGAGGCCCGTCGCCAGCGCCGCCAGCAACAACGCGAGAAACGCGTTCAGCTTTCGCCACGTGACGAGCGCCACCAGCAGCGCGATCGCCGCCAACGCCAGCAGCAGCAACGGAAGCGGCGACGCGGCGGTCATCAGAACTCCAGCCGCCGCGCCCGCGCCGTCACCGTCCAGGTTTCCGCGATGCGTCCGTCGCGCGCGACGTGCACGCGGTCGTGCAGCGCCACCGTCGGACACACGTGCCACGGCAGCCCGTAGAGCACCGCTCCCACGGCAAACTCCGCCGCCCGCGCCGTCTCGATCACCAGGTGCTCCTCGCTGTGCGTCACGCCCTTCGCGTCCGGCAGCGCCGGGAAGAGCACGCGCGGATGCGGCATCTCGCTCGCGACCGCTTTGTGGCCGAGGTCGAGGCACAGGCGCCCCGGGCCCGGCTTGCTGATCACGCGCGTCACCAGCACCGCCGCGTTGAGAAACTCCATGTCCGGCAACCCGGCGCGATAGCCGGCGTCCCAGAACACACAGGTGCCCGGGCTGCACTCCACGTCCGGCCGGCGCGCATGGATCGGAAAACTCGGCGTCCCGCCGAACACCACCCGCGGCACCGCCAGCCCGCCGCGCTCGAGTTCGTCGCGCAGCGCCTCCACCGCCGCGATGCCCGCCGCCGCGGCCGCCGTGCGCTCCGCGAGATCGCGCTGCCGCAAGTGCCCGTCGTAGGCGTGCAGCCCGCCGAACCCCAGGCCCGGCGTCGCCGCGATCGTCCGCGCCAGCGCCGCCGCCGCCGCGCCCGGCGCGATGCCGGTGCGGTGCATGCCCACGTCGAGATCGACCAGCACGTCGAGCGTGCGCCCCGCCGCCGTCGCCGCCGCGCCGAGCGCCGGCAACACGCCCGCGTCGTCCGCGATCGTGGCAAACGCCGTCCCCGGCCACGCCGCCAGCAGCGCGCCGAGCCGCGCCGGGTTGGGCCCGACGAGCTGCGCCGCCACCATGATATCGGTCACACCCGCCCGCGCCGCCATCTCCGCTTCGGCGATCGTCGCGCATTTGCACTTCGTCACGCCCAGCGCGACCTGCCGCGCCACGATCTGCGGCAGCTTGGTGGTCTTGATGTGCGGCCGCAGCCGCGCGGGGTCGCCGCCGACGCGCCCGATCATCCGCCGCAGGTTCTCCTCCACGCGGTCGGGAAACACGAGCAACGCCGGCGACGGCAACGCCGCCTCCGCATCCTCCGTCAGCCGCATCCAGCCTTCGTCCGTCGGCGCGCTCATGCGGGCGTGAGTTCGAAGATCGCCTCGATCTCGACCGCGATGTTGCCCGGCAACGGCCCCATCCCGACCGCGCTGCGCGCCCCGATGCCGTGCTCCTCGCCGAAGACCTGCGCGAACAGTTCGCTGCAGCCGTTGATCACCTTCGGATGTTCGAGGAAATCCGGCGCCGAGTTCACCATCCCGAGCAGCTTGATGACGCGCGCCACCCGGTCGAGCGATCCGAGTTGCGCCCGCAGCGTCGCCAAAATCGCCAGCCCCACCTGCCGCGCCGCGGCGTGGCCCTGCTCGAGCGTGAGGTCCGTGCCGACGCGCCCGCGGATCAGCGAGCCGTCCGTGCACACCGGCCCGTGGCCGGACACATAGGCGAGGCCCTGCACCGTCACGAGCGGCCGGTAAACGGCCACGGGCTTGGGCGCGGGCGGCAAGACGAGGTTGAGGCGGGCGAAACGGGCTTCGTGGGTCATGGTGTGGACAAAGGTTTCCCGAGCACGGGGCGCACCAGTTCCGGCACCTCGGTGCCGACCGGCAGTGCGCGCTGGGTGTCGCCGGCATAGACCCACACCGCGCCGCCCGCCACGGTCGCGCGGCCCGCGTGCAGGCGGACCATCGCCGCGTTGCCCAGCGCGAGCACGCGCTCGGCGGGATTGAACTTCAGGTAGGTTTTTATTTTCCCCACGCGGCTGTCGTAGTCGGCCTTCTGCTCCGGCATCGGATGGTGCGGATTGATCGTGGCCGGAATCACCGCCAGCGCCTCGCGCGTCGCGATCTCGCCCGTCGGGAAATCGTTGGTCGTGCCGATCAGCAGACCCGCCACGTTCGCGCCCGCGCTCGACCCGGCGTAGGGCGCGCCGGCCAGCACCCGTGCGCGGATCGCCGCAAGTTGGCCGGTGCGCTGCAGCTCGCCGAGCAACACGAACGTCTCGCCGCCGCCCACGAATATGCCGTCCGCCTCCGCCAGGAGCGTCAGCGCGCCCGCGGCGTCGCGGCGGTGCAACGAGGTCGCTTCGATGCCGCCGAGGTGCGCGAAAGCCTCGCGCAGTCGCGCCTCCATCCGGTCGCGTTCCGTGGGGTGCGACGCGTGCAGCACCAGCGCCACCGTGCGGCAGCCGCGGTAGTGCTCGCGCATCGTCGGCAGCGTCGAGTCCGCGAAATGGTTGCCGTTCATCATCGAGCCGCCGACGACCAGCACGGATGCCTTGGGCGACGTGCGCCACGCGGGTGCGGCCGCCATGGCAACCGCCGCCCACAGACCGACCAGGAGGAAGAGAAACCGTTTCATGCGATCAGGCCCCGATCATCAGCACGCCTTTGAAGACCAGCAACACGACGCCGACGAGCGCGCAGCAGGCGGCAAAGCCCACGGTGTCGCGCTTGTCCCACTTGGTGAATTCCCAGTCCGACTTCGGGAACAGCTTCAGGTGGTCGAAGCGCGTGGGGTTCGCGTAGCTCGCCTCGACCTCCTTGGCGTCGAGTTCGAGCGTCGCGGCGACCGGCGTCTTCATGCGTGCGTAGAACCGCGCCACCCGCTCCGGGTCGCGTTGCCGGGTGAGCAGGCTCACGACGATGAGCAGCGTGATCGGCAGCAGCGCGTCGACCAGGTAGCGCGTCGTCAGCAGCTGCGCCGCGGAAAAGCCCGCGACGTCGAAGCCGAGCAGCGCCAGCACGTAGACTTCGGTGCGGAAGAGGCCCTTGCCGGTCTTCGGGGAGTTCGGGTCCTTGGGATCAACCCGCACGACGCCTTCCTCGAAATACACCGACACCGGCTCGATCCGGCGCGTCTTCTCGATCGTCGCGCCGACCTGCGTCGCCCGGCCGGCGGCCACATCGGCCGCCGTCGCCGCCGTCTGCGTCACGACCACGCGCTCCCGCGTCATCAGCGTGAGCGACGACGACTGGGCGAGCGCCGGGATCGACGAGACGACCCACGGGATCACCGCGATGAAAATCAGCGTGGCGAAGACCTGCACGCGCACCGCGGTCTCCGTGACGCGGCGCCACATGAACATGAACGTGATCGGCACGCCCCACACCAGCAGCAGCACGATGGCGAACTTCAGGATCGCGACGATGCTGTTGAGGAAGAGGCCCACCAGCACGCCGATGGCGAGCAGCACCGGCACCGCCAGCCGCGCCACGAGCATGTAGTGCTTTTCGGAGCGTCCGGGCAGCAGCGGCTCGTAGAGATTCTTCACCACCAGACCGGACAACACGACGGACTGCGCGCCGAGCAGCGCGATTTTTCCACCCAGAATGCCGGTGATCATGATGCCGATGAGGCCGACCGGCAGCAGCTCGCGCGTCATCAGGCCCCAGGCTTGGTCGGGGTCGCTGAGGTTGGAGCCGAACATCGCGATCGCGATGAGCCCGCAGAAGGCCCACGCGATCGTGATGAAGCGCTTGCTGAAGCCGCCGGTGACGACGCCGAGCCGCGCCGCGTATTCGTCGCTCGCCGAGCCGGCGATCGCCATGTGGTGCTGCGCGCCGCCGATGCCGATCAGCTGCACGAGCAGCAGCGCCGCGATGGAATACCAGGTGTATTCCGACGCCACGTCGCCCCCGAAGAGGTTGAACATCACGTCGGGCACTTTCTCGTGCAGCGCGTCGAAACCACCTATTCGGATCAGGCCGAACGGAATCAGCACCACCGAGATCAGCACGACGAGCACGGCCTGGATCGCGTCGACCACGGCCGACGCCTTGAGCCCGCCGAGCATGATGAAGACCGCGACGAGGCCCGTGGACACGAGGTAGAACGTGATCGGCTTCAGGTAGCTCACGTAGGGCTGCAGCTCGCCCCGCTTGTAGTAGTCGTTGAGCAGGTCGTAGCGGGCCGCCGCCGCGCCGGTGAGCGGCGCCGTCTGGCGCTGGGTGCGCAGCTCCGCGAACTCGTGGTAGTTGGCGACCATCTGCTTCTCCGCCGGCGTGTAGATCGCCTCCTCCTTCACCATCAGCGGCTGGAGCGTTTTCAGCGCCATCACGTTGCCGCCCGCGATCACGCTGATGACCGCGATGATCAGCATCGTGACGGCGTAGAGCGTCGCGAGGAACTTGCTGCCGAAACGGTCGGCAAACAGGTCCGCCATCGTCGTGAGGCGCACGCGGCGGAACCACACATACATGAACCAGTAGTAGGGCGTGAGAAACAGCGTGATGAGCGCGAGCCACGCGCCGCCCGCGCCCTGGCGATAGACGGAACTGGCCGTCGTCGTCGCCTGCCCGGGGTCGGTCATGTTGCCGAAGCTGAGGAAGAACTGCAGCCACTTGCCGAGCGAGCGACCGCCGAGGAAGAAGTCGCCCTCGTTCTTCACGCCGTGGGAGAACTTTCTCCCGATGACGAGCACGGCCACGATGTAGCTGAGCAAGATGATGACGTCGATCCAGTGCAGGCCGAAGAACTTCATGGTGGGTTGGGAGCGAGGGGTTAAAACGGGATTTGGACGGGTGAATTGAAAAGTAGGGCGAGTCTCCGACCCGCCCCCGCGACGCCAGCGCCGCATTCACGATGGGTCGTTGGTCGGCCGGGCGGGCGCGCGAGGCAATGCGTCAGTTTTTCTCCTGGGCCTTCTGCTTGCGCTTGCCGCCCTTCTTCTTGGCCGCGGCTTCGCCGCCGGCGGTGTTCTTCGCGGGCATCGGCGCTTTGATCGCGGTGCGCCAGGCGACCATCTTGGCGTGCAGCGCGGCGGCGCGCTCCGGCTGACTGGCGGCGAGGTTCTTGGTTTCGCCGAGGTCCCCGCGCAGGTTGTAGAGTTCGAGCCTGCCGTCCTCGAGGAACTCCATCAGCTTCCACTCGCCGGCCTGCATGATCGTGACGGGCGTCGTGCGGAACTGGTCCACGCCGGCGCCGAGGTAACCGGGGAAGTGCTGGTAGATCGCCTCGCGCGCGAGCTTGGCCGACGGA
>JBILLY010000285.1:0-6078 GCA_044375835.1 Opitutaceae bacterium | reverse complement strand
GAAAACACGAACGGGCGATGCGCTCACATCGCGCACCGCCCGCCGGTTCTGGTCTTCACACCCCTAACGAAAAAGCGTTCTTACACCCCCGCGAGCTGGGGAGCCGCGGCCGGCGCCGCCGCGGCGGCCTTGCTGAGGTTGGCCTTGGCGTCGGCCAGGGAGTCGTAAAACGTCCAGCCGCGGGTATCCTCGAAGCCTTTGCACTCGGAGATGATCTGCGGGTTGCCCACGAGCACGAACTGCATCGCGAGTTCCCGGCAGGTCTGCATCGCCTGGAAAAGCAACTTGATGATCCCCATGTGCAGGGAACGGATCTCGTGGATATCGATGACCACCTTGTTGAACCCCGCGTCCACGGCTTCGGCCAGCTTGGGCTTCAGATAGGCGCCGGCTTCGGCCAAAACCGGAGCCGAGCAGGCCTCCGGCAGGCGCATCACCATCATGTCGCCGTCGATCGCGTAGTAGCGCTGCGACGTGTCGAGATTCATCGCCTTCGACATCTTGGTCTCGAGTTCGCCGATATCGATCGGCTTGGTGATGATGGCGGTGAAACCGAGATTCTGGGCCTGCTGTTGCTGGGTCGTCTCGGTCTTCACCACGAGGGCGAAGATCGGCGTGTATTTCGTCTTCACGCTGGCCCGGATATGGCGGAACAACGCGAACGCGGCCTCCTCCGGCAGCGAAAGACTGACGATGATCAGGTCGGGCGGCGTGCGCGTGGTGTGGTCGATCGCCTCGCCCTGCGTGCTCACGCCCTTGATCTTCCACGGCGTGTGTTTGAGGCCCTCCTGGAACTGCTGGATGATGGCCGGCTTGTCTTCGACCACCAGCACGTCGGCCGGATCGAAAATCGACTTCGCTTTCGCCGGGCCTTCGTTGACCGGCTTGAGATCGATCACGCGGCTGGCTTTCTCGACCAGCACCTCCTCCTTGAACGGCTTCACGAGATAGTCGCGCACGCCGATCTTGGCGATTTTGAGCACGTTGTCCCGCCCGCCTTCCGCGGTGAGCATGATGACCGGGATGCCTTTCAGCGCCGGATCGGCCTTCAGCTTGGTCAGCATCTCCACGCCGTCCATCACGGGCATGGTCACGTCGAGAAGGATCAGGTCGGGATTCTCCTTGGCGGCCACCGCCAGACCTTCGACGCCGTTGGCGGCTTCCAGGATCTCACAGTCGAAGGGTTTGAATGCCTTTTTGACGATGATGCGGACGGTCTTCGAGTCGTCCACGGTAAGAACTTTGTAGCGCATGGTGAGATGAAATTGGGGTTCTATCGGCTCATTCGTCCGCCTTCATGAGGATATCCGCGACCACCCGATGCTCCCCGCAGTCGAACAGATAAACGTAGCGGACCGCGGAGCTGATCGGCTCGATCGAGAAATTGGTCCCCCGCAGGATCGACGGGATCGTGAGTTTGCACGGGTAGCCGGCGTCGCAGAGGCTGTTCTTGAAGCTGCCCACAGTCATGTTGGTCAGTTCGCCGATCGCGTCGTTGATCACCTCGTCGCCCGCCTCGTCGAGTTCCGCCTCGGTCATGCCGAGCAGGTGGCAGGTCCCGATCTTGGCAAAGGCCAGATCCAGGTGCAGGTAGATCAACCCGGTCACGTCGCCGAGGAAACCCACGGTGCCGACCACCACCGGCCGGTTGGCCTCGGAGAGCAGGGTCGGCCGGTCCTCGGAGAGTTCCGCGCGCACGACGGAGGTGGGCTCGCGCCCCAGCATGGTCTTGAAAACGTTTGCGACCGCCCGGTTGATGTTGTCGCGGATCAGCTGTTCGGTGATTTCGGCGGTGGCAGGCATATGAGCGGGAGGTGGCTTGAGGATTAGCCGGTGATATCGGCGCGAATACGCGCCGGTTTAACACCGATTGCGCGCACCGCCGGAATTTCTGCGCCGCGGCCCGTCGCGCTTCCCCCGCACCGTCCGCGGCATCCGCAATTCCACGCGGTTTCGCGCCGGGAAACGCCCGGTCCATCCGCTGCCCGGACCGCATCCGCGACCGCCGCCGCGCGCTTGCCCCGGGGGCGCCGTCCGCGGCGCACCCCGGATTCCGTCGCCGCGCGGCGTCGCGACCGCGGGTGCGCGCCTTCAGAACAGCTCGCCTTGGGCCGGTGGCAGCGGTTTCACGCCGAGAAACGCCCCGTAGCGCTCCATCCAGTCGTCCAGTTTTTCGAGGTAATACGCCGGGTCATACGGAGCCGCCGCCGCGTCGTGCAACCCGAGCGCCCGAGCGCGCTGCCAGTCGCTCGTCTTTCCTTTCGCCTTCGCCGTGATGTAGTAGCTCACGCGCTCGCCCATGCGCGGGCGCGGCGTCAGCTGCAGGGCCACCTCCGCCGACGCCCGCCGCGGCTTGCCGCCCTCGGCGATCAGGCGTTCGTAGGCGTCGGGCGTCTGGTTGAGAATCTCGCTCTTCGCCAGTTCGGCCACCGGCACCTCGCGGCCCGGCAGCCGTTTCCGGAAATCCTCCAGCGCCACCAGCGGGGATTCCGGCGACGCACCGACGAGGTATTTGATCAGCTGATCCGACAATTTCTTCAGGAACGGCTCGATGCCGCGCGAGCGCAGCGCGCTCCCGCGCAGCGTGATCTTCTTCCCGTCGTAGAGCGCGTAGTTTTTGGCTTTGTAGCAAAACATCGCCGCATAACGCCCGTCGTATTCCAGCTCGATGCCGGCGGGCAGAATCGGCGCCACCTTCGCCAGCAACGCCTCCGGCTCCGCGAAATACGTTTCCGACGCCAGATAGATGCCGTCCGTATCCGCCTCGAGAATCGTGCAGTCGTGCTTCGCGAACTCGTCGATCAACGCCTGCAGCAGTTCCCGGCCGCGCCGCGTCACCTCCGCCGCCAGCTCGCCGTCACCGAACCGCGCGCCCGAAAATCCGAGGTAGCCGTAAAACGAGTTGATCAGGATCTTGAAATTCGTCTGCCGCGCCTGCGCCTCCGCCCTCTCCTCCTCCGTCGCGCCGGTGCGCGCGAGCAGTTTGTATTTCAATCGATACTCCCGCAGCCGCCGCAGCAAGGGGATGAAAACACCCAGCGTGTCGTTGCCGGGATTCCGCCCGATCGCCAGCAGCAGACTGGGATACAGCGAAGCCACGTCGAAATGCAGCACGTGCCGGAACACGCCTTCCTGGAAGCTCCGGGTGTAGCCACCCTCGAAGGGCTGCACCTCGGGCGGCGTCGGACAGGCCTGCCGCGCGTGATAGTATTCCTCGAGAAACAGCAGATCGATCTTGGACGTCGCCCCGCGCAGCGTCGCTTCCTGGAGCAGCGTGGGAAACGTCCGTGTCTGCTCGAAGTAGGTCGGCAACAACTGGTCGGCCAACCCCGCCGTCTCCCGCAGGTCGTCCTCGAGGTAGGCGCAGAACCGCGCGCGGTCCGTCGCGAACACGTGCTGGATTTGGCTGCCCTCGATGTAGGTCCGCTCGCTGTCCTCGTCCGTCACCCCGAAGTAGATCGCCGCGTCCTTCAGTCCGTAGGCCGTCATCTCGCGCGTCGTGATGTCGTAGATCTGCACGAGCAGGTAGGTGTCGATCACCGCCCGTCCCGGCAGGTCGCAGCGCGTGAAATCGATCCAGCGCTCCGCCACCTTGAGCCGACTCGCGCGGAAGGCCGCCTTCTGGCCGTAGCGCCCCCACGCGCACGCCACTTTGTGCCGCTTGCAGCGCTGCCGCAGGTAATCCAAGTCGAATTTGAACAGGTTGTGCCCTTCGATCACATCCGGATCGATCTCCTGCAGCGCCGCCGCGAATTGGCCGAGCAGGCGCTTTTCCGCGGCGTCGCTCATCTCGTCGAGCACCAGCAGGCGATTCTTCCCGGCGCTGCGCAGCCCGATCGCCAGCACCCGGTCGTGCGGACGCGCGGCGTCCGGAAACCCGCCCTCCGGCGACGCCACCTCGATGTCGAACTGGCACCGCCGCAGCCGCCCGAACGTCATCTCCCGATACAGCCGTTCCCGCTGCTGCATCAGGAACTGGCTCTCCAGCGGCCGGATGGCGTCAAACCCCACGCTCGCCCGCGCCGCCTTCGCGAACGCATCGAAGGTCTCCAATCCCTCGCCGTGCGCCAGCCGGTTGAAGGGCCCCGGCCCGCCGAGCGATTCCACCGTCACGCCGTGCAACGGCACCTCCGGCGGCGGCGGCGCATTCAGCCAGGCAAAGGGCCGCAGCGCCGCGATGCGGTCTTCGCGCCCGCCCGTCTCGGTCTCGACGGTCGTGTGCACGCGGCCGTCGTCGGCCACCCACACGCCGCAGAGCGATCCGGACATCGGCGGAGCGCCCGGCTCAGAACGGCCGGATGTAAACCATCACCAGCGCCGCCAGCGTCAGCACGAGCGCGACGATCATCAACGCGTTCACCTTGTCGCGCTTGCGGTAGGCCATGCCCGTGAGCGCCGAGAGGCCGAGCCAGCAGACGAGTTTCACGATCACCCAGCCCAGCGCGCCGAACGAATAGAGCCCCTGCCACATGCGGATGCCGGTGAGCAGCGCCAACAGGCTCGCCACGCCCGTGATGGCCAGCACGCGCTTCCGGGTTTCCGGCGCGCCGGCGAACCCGAAAAAGGTGTAGGCGATCAGGATGACGACCGCGGCGACGTGCACCACGTGGAGGGCGTTGTTCTCGGCTTGATTCATGCGGGGGAGGCGCGATGCGCGGTGGATTCTGTGGTGGGGGGAAGGATGGACGGAAAAGGAGGTGACACCCCGCCTGTGCCGTATGCCCAAAGGCTCAAGACCTTTTTAAGATAAGGTGGGCGCCGCCGCCGCGCCGTCTGTCGTCCGATTTACGGCCTGACATCTCTCGCGGCGGTTTTGGCTCCCGTAATTTTCCTAAGGCAAAGAGCAGTTATTGAAAGCACCTCGAACACTGCAGGGTGTCGCCGGCCACGGTAGGTCGCCCCCCGGCTCCGTCAAACGCGAATCCTGAAATCACCCGCCCAGGATGCCTTCGTCGAGGTGCTGGATGATCAGTTCCTGCACCGTCGCGAGGAACAGGTAACACATGAACGCCTTGCGCCGCGACTCGGGCAGGTCCTCCAGGTCGACATCGCCGCTCTCCAGCACGTCGTCCCCGATCGGTTTCAGCTGCACTTCGCGCAGCCGCAGCCGCACCGCCGCGCACGCGCGCACGATCGTCTCCGCGTTCTCCTCGTCGAATGCCACGACCCCGTCCCGGAAAAACTCGTCGCCGAACAACCCCAGCAGTGCCTGCACGTCCGCGGTCTGCCCCGCGAGCAGCTCGCCCTCCCAGGCATCCTGGAACTCCTGCTCGAGGTCGCCGAGTTGCGGCTGCGCCGCCAGCTGCGTGCGCAGGCCTTCGCCCTGCTCGCGGATCACGTCGAGCAGCGGGGCCACCACCGGCAGCGCCAGCTTCACCTCAATGCGCTTCATCGGATTCCAGGATCGCCGTCAGATGCCATTGCTGGAGCGTGAACACATACGCCTCCGCCTTCTCGCGCAGGCCCGTCCACACCACCGACCGCCCCTGCTCGTGGACCTCGAGCATCTTCGTCCGCGCAGTCTGCTCGTCGAATCCGAGGACTTTTTTGAAAACCAGCACGACGTAGGACATCAGGTTCACCGGGTCGTTGAGCACGACCACCCGCCACACGCCGCCCAGCCGGACTTCCGTGTCGGCGTGCGGCGCGGGCGAGAGCTGCGGGTTGGAAGCCATGCGGGAGTGCGCCTACGACTGCGGGAAACCGCGGGGTTGGCAACTCACGCCGACGCTTTCGCCGCCGCCTCCGCGACCGCCGCCGCCACGCGCGCTTCCGCTTCGGCCACCGGAATCTTCGCGACCTCTTTCTGCGTGCGCCACTTCAGCTCGATCACGCCTTCCTTGAGGCCCTTGCCGCCGATGGTGAGGCGCAGCGGGATACCGATCAGATCGGCGTCCTTGAACTTCACGCCTGGCCGCTCCGCGCGGTCGTCGATCAGCACGTCCGCCCCGGCTTTCTCGGCCGCGGCGCCGATCCTCTTCGCGAGGTCCATCGCCTCCGCCAGCTGCGGATCAAGCACGCACACGAGCACCTGGAAAGGCGCGCAGTTCCACGGCCACACGATGCCGTCGGCGTCGT
>JBILLY010000284.1:0-6082 GCA_044375835.1 Opitutaceae bacterium | reverse complement strand
CGCGCATCGTGCCCTTGTTGGTGCGGATACTGAAGGCGGGGATCTGGATGGGCGGATTGGACGGGCCGCGAACGAGGTAGGTGAGGGCGACGGTGCGCGTCGTCTGGAAGTTCACCATATTGATGCTCTCGGAGCGGCCGGCGCCGGTGAAGGACACGCCGGGGATGGCGGGGAGGGCGGGCTGGCCGTCGGGCTCGCAGTTCTCGAAGACGAGCATGATGGCGTTCGCCATGCCGTTGTCGGCCTGTTCCCAGCGCACGGACTGGGCGCGGGCGGACGCGGCGACGAGGAGGCCGGCGAGGCAGAGGAGCGGGAAAACGAATCGCGCGAGACGCATGGGAATTACCAATCCTTGCTGGGTTTCTTGGCGGCTTTCTTGTCGCCCTCCATCAACTGGAAGAGCTGGGCGGGAGAGTCGTTGGCGCGGAGCTGTTCGAGTTTCTGCATGGGCAACGCGAGGGACGGATCGATCTGCTCCTTGGGCTCGCCTTCCTTTTTTTCGGGGGCGCCGCCGACTTTCTGGGTGCTCTCGGGCGGCGGGGGCGGCGGCTCCGGTTTGTCCTTCATGTCGCCGAAGGCGGACTCGCCGGGGTCCTTGGGCTGCTGGTCCTGGTCCTTGGGATCGCCGGAGGGTTGCTCGTCGGATTTCTGTTGGTCGTCCTTCTTTTCGCCGGACTTGGACTGGTCCTGTTTCTTCTGCTGCTGGTCCTTTTGGTCCTTCTTGTCCTGTTTTTCTTTGTCCTGCTGCTCCTGGTCCTGGTTTTGATCCTTGTTCTGATCGTTCTGCTGCTGGTCCTGCTTTTGTTGGTCGTCGTCGGATTTCTTCAACAAGGCCTGCAACTCTTCGCGGAGCTTGGGCCAGTCGGTGGCCTTGGGATCGAGCTTGGCGCCGAGGTCGACGGCGGTGAGGGCGTCGCGGACGGGGCCTTCGGGGACCGGTTGCTGTTCGGACTGGAGCTTGCCGCCCCAGGAGACGGTTTCGCGGCCGAGCTCGGCCCAATCGCGGGCGCCGGGGGACTCGGCGCCGGCGAGGCGGCCGACGATCTTGGCGAGGAGCGGGGGCTCGGGCGGGGCGGCGGGGGCTTCGCCGGCGGGCGTGGCGCCGGGGAGCGGCGAGGCGGATTTCGCTTTGCTGATGGCCGACGCGCGCGGCACGGCCAACAGGGCGGAGCAGGCGAGGATGGTGAGGGCGGCGGTTTTCACGGCGTGGGAGCGGACGGAGACGGGGCGGAGGCGGGAGCCGGCGCGGGGGCGGAGGGGCGGGCCGGGACGCCGGCGAGCTTGATGTCGCGCGGGCGGGGCCGCACGGGAAACTCGTAGCAGAAACTGACGAGGAGCAGCCAAACTGCCAGGGCCAGCGGCCACTGGAAACGCTCGACGAGGCGGATGGTGTTTTTCTCGACGAACTGGCCCTTCTGGCCGGCTTCGACGGTCTCTTTGACGAGGGCGGCGAGGTCGACCCAGGCGGAGGCGTCGCGGTAGACGCCGCCGGTGGCGCGCGCGAGTTCCTGGAGGGTGGCGTTTTCGAGGCGCGAGAGGACGACGGCGCCGCGGTCGTCTTTGACGAAGCCGCCCGAGCCGTCGGGGATCATGCCGCCGCCGGCGGTGCCGACGCCGAGGCCGATGACACGGATGTTTTTCTTTTTCAGCTCCTCGAGCTTGGCTTTCCACTCGTTGTCGGTGGCCTCGCCGTCGCTGAGGACGACGAGGAAACGGTCGGCGGCGCCGGTGGCGCCGAAGGCCTGGAGCGAGGCGTCGAGCATGGCGCCGTAGTTGGAGCCGCCTTCGGGGAGGAACTCGGGGCCGAGCGCGGGAAGGAACTCGCGGAGGATCTCGTAGTCGGCGCTGAGCGGGGCCTGGAGAAACGACGTGCCGGAAAACACGACGAGGCCGACGCGCTCGCCGGCGAGTTTTTCGAGGAGCGACTGGATGAGGAGCTTGGCGCGGGCGAGGCGCGACGGCTTGACGTCGGGCGTGAGCATCGAGCGCGAGAGGTCGATCGCGAGGAGGATCTCGCGGGACTGGTCGAAGACGGGCTCCTCGATGCGGCCCCACTGCGGGCGGGCGAGGGCGACCACGGCGCAGGCGAGGCCGGCGGCGAGCCAGAAGCGCGGCCGCGCCGCGCGAGTTGAAAGCTGAACGTTGAAAGTTGAAAGTCGCAGGGAGGTGGGGCCGGCCTCGGCGCGGAGGATTTTCGGGCGGGTGTTCGCGGCGGCGCGGCGACGATGGGTCAACTCCCACGCGAGCAGGCCCGCGGGCACGAGCAGCAGCCAGAGGAGATGCGGCCAGGCGAAAGTCATCGGGAGTGACGAGCGACGAGTGACGAGTGACGAGAGGGGGGGAGCCCAAACGCCGGAGCTGCAAAGCCCAAAGAGCCGCGGGCGGAGAGCGAGGAGGGCGACGGACGGGGCTGCCGGAACGCGGGCCTGTTTTGGAATTTGGCCATGGGATTTTGGAATTTTCCGGGCGTCATGCGGCGGCGGTTTCCATTTTCCACAGCGGGCGGGCGAAGGCGGCGGCCAGCGCGAGGGCGAGCAGGCCGGGGGCGGCGGCCCACCAGAAGAGCTCCGTGGTCACGAGGTAGCTCTTGGCCTGGAATTCGATCTTCTGCGCGCGGTCGATGGCCTTGAAGGCGCTCTCGATCGTATCCGTGTCGGCCACACGGAAGAATTTTCCGCCGGTGGTCTCGGCGATGTCGCGGAGCTGGCCCTCGTCGAGGTCGGACATCATGCGGCGGTAGCCCATCTTGCGGTTCTGGTCGTCGTAGACGGGCACGGGCACGTAGCCGTCTTTGCCGGAGCCGATGGTGTAGACGGGGACGCCGCGGGACTTGGCGATCTCGGAGGCTTGGGCGGGCTGGAGGGCGCCGCGGTTGTTGGCGCCGTCGGTCATGAGCACGACGAAGGCGCCCATGCGTTTGCCGCCGCGGTCGCGTTTGGCCTGCTCGAGGCGGGTGAGGGCGACGCCGAGGCCGTCGCCGATGGCGGTGCCGTCCTCGATCATGCCGATGCGCACGCGGGAGAGCTGGCGGGCGAGCCAGTCGTGGTCGAAGGTGAGCGGCGCCATGGTGTAGGCGCGGCCGGAGAAGAGGACGATGCCGATGCGGTCGGTGGGGCGGCGTTCGATGAAGGCCTGGATGACGGGCTTGATCGCCTGGAGGCGGTTGATGCGTTCGCCGTCGCGCTCGAAATCCTCGGCGCGCATCGACGTCGAGAGGTCGATGGCGAGCATGATGTCGTAGCCCTCGGAGCGGACCTCGCGCTTGTCCTCGACCTGCTGCGGACGGGCGAGCGCGACGATGAGCAGCCCGAGCCCGAGAAACGTGAGCGCGACGGGCCAGCGCGAGGGCGCGGCGAGCGACGGGCGGTGCCAGGCGGCGGCAAACGGCACGAGCAGCACGGGCACGCGGCGCCGGCCGCGCAGCCACGCGACGAGCGGGAGCGCGAGCAGGGCGAGGAGCCAGAGCGGGTCTGCGACCTGCAAGTGGGAAGTCACAAGGGCCAAGTGACAAGAAAGGCCGCCGATCTCGATCATCTTGATACTTGATCCGTGTTGCTTGGGCCTTGCGCGCGCCTCAGCGCGCCATGCGCGCGTGGAAGAAGCGCACGAGGGCATCGAGGCGGTTTTCGGCGGTGCCGACGACGAGGCGGCTGAGGGCGTCGGGGAAGAGTGTCTGCCACGACGCCTCGCGTTCGCGGACCCAGGCGGCGTGGGCGGCGCGTTCGGCGGCGTTGCCCTCGAGGGTGACGAGGCGCCCGCTGGTGGGGTCGTAGGCGGCGAAGGCCTCGCCGGTGGGGAGGGAGCGCTCCCACGGGTCGTCGACGCGGAAGCCCATCGTCTGGTAGCGGCGCTGGAGCACGGCCCAGCCCTCGGGGGCGACGCGCGGGGGGAAATCGCCGAGCCAGATAAGCACGCTGTGCTTGGGCGCGGCGCGGGCGAGGAAGCGCCACGGGATCTCGGGCGCGCCGTCGGTGGGGCCGGGGGCGGGGCGCGCGAGCAGCGTGGCGGCGGCGTGCATGATCTGGCCGCGGCCGCGGACCGGCTCGCGCACGAGGTGGCCGCCGGGCGCGGCGTGGACGAAGCCGACGCGGTCGCGGTTGACGGCGCCGAGGAGCATGACGAGGCCGGCGAGTTCGAGCAGCGCCTCGCGTTTCGACTGCGCGCCGGAGCCGAAGTGGAGCGACGGCGAATCCTCGAAGACGAGCAGCAACGTGACCTCGCGCTCCTCGACGAATTTTTTGCGGTAAGGTTCGCCGAGGCGGGCGGTGACGTTCCAGTCGATGTCGCGGACGTCGTCGCCGAACTCGTATTTCACGACCTGGTCGAACTCCATGCCGCGGCCGCGGAAGGCGGAGCGGTATTCGCCGCTGAGCACGTTTTCCACCGCGTGCCGCACGCGCCACTCGAGCTGGCGGAGCAGCGCGAGGGGATTCTCGATCTTGGTGGAAGACGATGCGGTCGCCGTGGGCATGGAGCGGCGGAGGCGGAAGAGGCGGAGACGGGACGCGGGCGCGCGGCGCGGGTCAGACCGTGGGCACCGGGGTGCGCTCGACGACCTGGGCGATGATCTTGTCGGGCGAGATGTCCTCGGCCTCGGCTTCGTAGGTGAGGCCGATGCGGTGGCGGAGGACATCGCCGGCGAGATCCTGGATGAGGCCGGGGGAAATGTAGTCCTGGCCGCGCAGCCACGCGAGGGCGCGGCCGGCCTGGTAGAGGGCGAGGGAGGCGCGCGGCGAGGCGCCGAAGTTGAGGTAGCGTTTGCCGCCGCCTTCGCGGTCGGCGAGGGCGCGGGTGCCGCGCACCAGGGCGAGGATGTAGCCCTGGAGGGCGGGCGAGACGTGGATGCGGTCGATGTCGGCGCGCAGGGCGAGCAGCTCCTCGCCGCTGGAGACGGGGACGAGGGCGGGCTGCTTGGTGACCTGGCCCCAGCGGCTCATCATGGACGACTCCTCCTCGGCGGTCGGGTAGTCGACGATGAGTTTGAACAGGAAGCGGTCGGTCTGGGCCTCGGGCAGCGGGTAGGTGCCCTCCTGCTCGACGGGGTTTTGCGTCGCCATGACGAAAAACGGTTTGGGCAGCGGGTGGGTCTGGCCGCCGATGGTGACCTGGCGCTCCTGCATGCCTTCGAGCAGGGCGCTCTGGACCTTGGCGGGGGCGCGGTTGATTTCGTCGGCGAGGACGAGGTTGGCGAAGATGGGGCCGCGGTGGGCGGTGAAGCCGCCGTCCTTGGGCGAGAAGATCATGGTGCCGACGACGTCGCTCGGGAGGAGGTCGGGCGTGAACTGCACGCGCTCGAACTGGACGCCGAGGGCGGTGCCGAGCGACTTGATGAGCAGGGTTTTGGCGAGGCCGGGCATGCCCTCGAGGAGGACGTGGCCGTTGGCGAGGAGCGCGACGAGGAGGCGCTCGACGACGGCGTTCTGGCCGATCACGGCTTTGCCGATTTCATCGCGGAGTTTCTGGGACCAAGCGGGACCGGTCATGACAATGGAGAGGAAGTGGACAGGGGGCCGGATTGACCCGGCGGCGAGAGGGAAGTTTCGTCAGAGAAAAGACAGCGCCATGGCTTTACCACCTCAAATCGACAACCGGCTGGCGGCGCTCGGTGTAAGCGTCGCCGACATCGAGGAATGTTTCACGCGCGGTTCGGGACCGGGCGGACAGAAGATCAACAAGACCAGCTCGACGGTGGTGCTGCGGCACCGGCCGACGGGGATCGAGGTGCGGTGCCAGCGCGAGCGGTCGCAGGCGGCCAACCGGGAGACCGCGTGGGCGGAGCTGACGGGGAAGCTGGAGGCGCGGCGGGCGGCGGCGCGGGCCGAGGTGGTGGACGCGCGCGAGGCCGAGCGGCGCCGGACGCGGCAGAAATCGCGCGGGCAGAAGGTGCGGATGATCCAGGCGAAGAAACACCGCGCGAAACACACGGCGCGGCGCGGGCGCGTGGGGGACGAGTAGGCGGCGCGGCGACCGGCGGGGCGCGCGGCGGGCACGGTTGCGGCGCGCGACGGCAGGGGACTTCGCGGGAGCAGCGCCGGGCCGGGCGGGCGGCCGCGGCGCGACGGCGTCGAGCGGCGGGGGAGGC
>JBILLY010000283.1:0-6086 GCA_044375835.1 Opitutaceae bacterium | reverse complement strand
GCGGCGGGTTAGGCGGAGGCGGCGAGGGTGTCGAGGGCGCGGGCGGCGGCGTCGCGGACGAGGGCGGGCTCGGCGGCGTCGGCCTTGAGGGCGGCGAGCGCGGGTTTGGCGGCTTGGTCGCGGCGGGCGGCGAGGCTGCCGATGAGGCCGGCTTTGACGGGGCCGGAGAGGGCGCCGAGGGCCTCGCGCAGGGCGGCGGAGGCCTCGGGGCCGGGGATGGCTTCGAGGGCGTAGCGGGCGGCGTCGGCGGTGCGCGGATCGCGCACGAGCGGGGCGAGGGCGGGCACGCTGCGGGCGGAGCCGATGAGCGCGAGCATCTGGCAGACGAAGGCGCGGCCGGCGGCGGTGACGCCGGGGAGCGCGAGGGCCTTGAGCAGGCGATCCTCGGCTTTGGCGCGGCCCTCGGGCGGGACGGCGATGACCTGCTCGCGGACGGACCAAGCGAGGCTGCGGTCGGCGCCGTAGTCGAGGGTGGCGCAGGCTTCCCAGGGATCGGGGGTGGCGCCGGCGTTGGATTTGCGGTCGGCGGCGGCGCGGTCGGACTTGGCGGGGGCCGGGCGGGCGGGCGCGGCGGACGGAGCGGGGCGGGATTCGGCGGTCATGGGGTGGACGCGACGGGCGTCGGCGGAAACGGAATGCCGGGCGGGGCCACCCCGCAAACGGTTTCGTTGCGCGGGAATTGGCGAAAGGGGCGCGCGATCAGGCGGGGCGCGAATCTTCCGTTGCAGCGCCGCGCCCGCGCCGTAATTTTCCGCCGTCATGGTCAAAGGTCAGAAAGTCGTCTGCATCAACGACACCTTCTCCCCCACAATCCGGGCGCTCTACAAACAGCTCCCGGTGAAGGACACTATCTACACGATCCGCGAGGTCTTCCTCGGGCGGGAAAAGATCGTGAAGGGCGGCGACTCCGCGACGGTGGGGCTGCTGCTGGAGGAGCTGACGAACCCGAAGGATCCGTTCCACCAGGGGGAGCAGGAGCTGGGGTTCACGTCGGAGCGCTTTGCGCCGCTGAACGAATTGCCGCCCGAGAAGGAAGAGGTCGAAGAGGTGATCGGCGCGGGTGCCGGCGCGTGGGCGCCGGCCTGAGTCGGCTTCGAAAAAGGACGGGCGGGGCGACGCGTCCCACACGCTCCGCTGCGCGACGCACGCGCGCCCGGTTGTTTCCCGTCCGCCGGGATCGGGCCCGGGCGGCGCGGCTCAGTTGGCCGAGATCGAGAGCTGGATATCCTGCTGGTCGACGGGTGTGGCGGTGGTGCCGGAGCCGGCGGGCACGAGGAGGAATTTCAGGCGGGTGCCGCCGCCGCGGAGTGCCATGAAGGAGACGCGGGAGCGACCGTCGGCGCCGACTTGGACCGGACTCATGAGTTTCAGGACGCTGGTGTTGTGAAACGCGATTTCCCAGACGTGGCCGTCGCGGGCGGGCGGGAGCGTGAGGGCGAGGACGTTGGCGACGCGCATCGACAGGGCGCCGGCTTTTTTCACGCCGTCGAGCGTGATCGCGACTTGGCCGTCGGGCTTCATTTCGGGCGCGGTGGCGCAGCCGCCGATCGCGAGAAGAACCGCGGTGATCAGAATCCGGGTGAAAAATTTCCGCAGCATGGAGCGCACGATAGGCAAACCGGGGGCAAGAAAGAAGCCGGATTGTGAGGCGTGTGCGTCACCAGGAGAGCACGAGGAGCGAGACGGCTTGGCGGGGGAGGGGGAAGGCGAGCTGCGCGGTGCCGTCCGCGGCGACGGCGACGGAGTCGGGGGCGCCGGTGAGCAAGGCGAGGCGGCTGGCGGCTTCGAGCTGCTGGTATTGCGGCTTGGTGGGCGCGACGGGCGAGCCGAGGCTTTGCCAGAGGCCGTAGGGGTTGCTGTGCGTGGCGTCGACGCGGTGGTGGGCGAGGCGCGCGGTGCGGAGGTCGGCGGGCAGGCCGGCGACGGACAACGCGACGGCGGCGGCGGGGCCGGCGACATCGTCGTCGTGGTAGTGCCACACGAGCACGGCGAGTTCGCGGCGGGCGGCATCGAGGCTGGCGAGGGCGGCGACATCGGGCGCGCCGCGGACGCCGTTTTTGATGATCGCTTCGACGCCGGGGTCGGCGGAGCTGGCGGCGTCGATGCGGCGGCCGCGCATTTTGGCCATCATGCGGTGGACGTTGAAGACGGCGAGGGTGAGGCCGTTGCTGGCCATGACGCGGAAGCCGGCGAAATAGGGTTGGTCCTCGAATTCGAAGGCCCAGGTGGTGGCGCCCTCGAAGTTCACGCCGTGTTTCTCGGCGAGCAGGTGTTTGCGGGCGAAGGAGGCGGCGGTGTAGCTGGAGTAGACGGTGCCGTTGCGGTAGCCGAGGTGCGGGCCCTGGCAGGCGGCGCAGCCGTCGGGGTCGGATTCGCCGAGGATGACGGGTTTGCCTTTGAGTTCGGGGTAGCGGGCGAGGCGGGCGAAGCCGGTGTCGATGGTGCGGAGCTGGCCGGCGATGCCCATGCGCACGTGGCCGTCGCGGAAGACGGGCGTGGTGCCCTTGGCGTGGAAGGCGACGAAGTCGAGGGGCGTGCCGACGGCGCCGGTGGCGTGGTTTTTCCCGCGCAGGCAGTGCTCGAGGAAATCGTCCATGAACTTGCCGCCGTCGCCGGCTGTATCCGGACCGCCGACACGCGCGGTGGGCAACGCGCGGCGCACGGCGTCGATGGCGTAGTCGTGGGTTTTGCGGAATTCCTCGGGCGTGCCCTTCCAGTAGCCGATGTTGGGTTCGTTCCAGACCTCCCAATACCAGGATTCGACCTCCTTGGCGCCGTAGCGGGCGACGCAGTGTTTCACCCATTGGTAAACGAGCTCGGCCCACTTGGCGTAGTCCTTGGGTGGGTAGGCCCAGCCGGTGTAGATATCGTTGTAGGGCATGCCGGGGCGCCACTCGTGCTGGTAGGGCTCGGGTTTGACGGAGAGGGCCTGCGGCATGAAGCCGATCTGCGCGTAGGGTTTCACGCCGGCGGCGAGGTAGGCGTCGAAGATGCGGTCGACGATGGTCCAGTCGTAGACGGGGCGGCCCTGGGCGTCTTCGGTGTAGGCGTTGGTGCTGCCCCATTTCAGGGCGGGGGTGCCGTCGCCGGTGACGAGCAGGCTGTGCGCGCGGAAATACTCCTGGGGCTCGCCGAGGGCGCCGATGTCGCGGAGCAGGCGGCGGCCGTCCTTCATGGTGGCGTAGTTGGGCTCGTCGGCGCCGAAGAAGCGGTAGACGGGCTTCAGCTCGCCGTGGGTTTTGGCGGCGTCGACGCGGATCGTGACGGGAAACGGCGCGGCGGCGGGCGCGGGCGTGGCGGCGACGGTGGCGGTGCGAACGGCGACGAAGCCGGCGACAGCGACAGCGAAGGCGAGCCGTGAAACGCGGGTGCGGGCGAACCGCGCGAGGCGCGGGGCGCGCCGGAAGGGACGGAGGTGCGGCATGAGGTGGGGTCGGCGGGACGAGACGGGGCGGGGTGCGACGGCGCAACGCGGCGGGCGAACGGACAGTCGGGCGACGCGCGCGCGGACGCGAACCGCGGACGGGGAGGACGCGGCGCGGGCCGGGCGCGGGCGTTGACGCCGATGGCGGCGCGGGGCAGGTTCGGCGCGCTTTCCTCCCCCCAACCATGAACCGCCGACACTTCCTCAAATCGGCCTCCGCCACCGGCGCCGGCCTGCTCGTGCTCCCCCACTCCCGGCTCTTCGGGCAAGCCACCCCCAGCAAGAAACTCAACGTCGCCCTCATCGGCGTGTGGGGCCGCGGCCTCGCGCACTACGACGGCTTGGCGAAAGAAAACGTCGTCGCGCTCTGCGACGTGAACGAGACGCGCCTGCCCGAAGCGCTGAAAAAATTTCCCGGCGCCAAGACCTATGTCGACTGGAGAAAATGCCTCGAGCAAAAGGACCTCGACGCGGTGGTGATCTGCACGGCGGACCACACGCACGCGCACATCGCGATGTGGGCGATGAACCGGAATCTCCACGTCTACTGCGAAAAACCGATCGGCATGAGTGTCGAGGAGTGCCGGCTGCTGCGCGCGAAATACCTCGAGAAGAAGGACCGGATCGCGACGCAGGCGGGCACGCAGCGGCACGCCAACCCGAATTTCGCGCGCGTGCGCGAGCTGGTGCGCGACGGCGCCATCGGCGAGCTGCGGGCGGTCTACGCGTGGGGCAACCGCAAGCTCCCGCGCCCGGCCTACCTCCCGGCCGAGGGCGCGCCGCCGGCGAATTTCCACTACGACCTCTGGATCGGGCCCTCGCCGTGGCATCCCTACAACCCGGGCTATTTCTCCGGCGGCCCGGGCGCGAATTGTCTCCAGTGGAACATGTATTGGGACTTCGGCACCGGCCAAGTGGGCGACATGGGCAACCACACGATGGACCTCGCGTGGAAGGCGATCGACGCGACGTATCCGACCTCGGTCACGGCCAAGGGCGATGCCTTCAACCCGGACGTGACGCCGGTCGAGTTGACGGCGCATTTCGAGCATCCGGCCAACGCGTGGCGTCCGGCGATCACGGTGAGCTGGTATCAGGGCGGCGCGTTGCCGACCTCGCCGAAGCGCTGGATCGATCTCAACGGCATCGGGCACGGCGTGATGTTCAAGGGCACGAAGGGCGTGCTCGTGACGGATTTCACGAGCCGGCTGCTGCTGCCGGGGGCCGACAGCGACGACCTGACCTACTACAAGCCGCGCACGAAGGACACGGTCACGCCGCCGCTGGGGAATTTCCAGGAGCAGTTTTTCCGGGCGTGCAAAACCGACCTGAAGACGTCCTGCAATTTCGACTACAACGGCCTGATGACGGAGCAGATGGCGCTCGGCCTCGTGGGCTACCGCGCGGGCAAGAAGCTCGACTACGACGGCAAGGCCGGGCGCATCACGAACGACGCGGCGGCCAACGCGCTGCTGCAGCGGCCGTATCGCGAGGGCTGGCCGATCAACGGCTGACGCGCGAGGCGGCGGAGGTCGCGGTCCGCCACGGCCGCCGCCGCAGCGCGGGGTCGGAGTGTCGGAGTTCCTGATACGGCGGGCCGGGACGGCCACCGCCACCTTGGCTCGCCGGGCGAGCGGTGGCGGCTTGTTTTGCGGCGTGGTGTGCGGCGGGACGTGCGCGCGCGCGGGTCACCACTCGCCGAGGGCGCGGGCGGCGAAGGGCTGCGCGGTCACGGAGCCGGGCACGAGCTGGACGACGATGCGTTGCGCGCGGCCGGCTGGGACGGCGACTTCGAAGCCGAGCTGGCGCGTGCCCGCGTTGCGCGCATCGGTGGGCGCGGGCGGCGGATCGGTCGGGTAGACGCGCAGCGTGGCGCCGGCGGGCTCGAGCACGCGGAACGCGAGGCGCTTGCCCTGCTGGGTGAGGGTGGCGCCGCCGGGGCTGTCGAGCGCGACGTCGGCGCGGGTGACCATCGCCCAGCGCACGGTGGCGGCGCGGTCGGCGGCGGTGAACTCGTCCTGCACGACGACGGTGCGATCGGGCTGCAGCGCGACGCCGCGGGCGGACCGGGCGAGCTGGCCGCGGTAGACGGTGGAGGTGTCGACGACGGTGCGGCCGGCTTGGGCGGTGACGATGGGCGCATCGCCGTCGACGCGCTGCTGTTGGCCATCGACCATGAGGACGTTGTGGGCGGAGGTGCCGAGGCGGAAGACGGACCAGCGGGCGGCGTCCTGGGTTTTGCCCCAGAGGCTGATGCCCTGCGATTCGAGGGAGTTGTAGTCCTGCATGCCGAGGTCGTCGGCCCAGCGCACGCCGTCGGCGTCCATGACGAAGGTGCCGATGTCCATGTGGGCGTGGCTGGCGGACGGGGAGCCGCCCTTGAGGGCGACGTAGGTGGCGTCGGGTTCCCAGCTGCTGCGGTGGAAGGCGACGGGCGTCGGGCCGCGGCCGGTCCAGGAGAGGGCGGGCGGAGCGGCGGGGCGGCCTTGGTCGGGCGCGAGCCAGAGGAGCAGCAGCGGGTCGGTGCGGTCGCGGGCGGCGCGGCGGCGGTCGGCCGCGGTGAGCTTGGCCCATTCGTGCCAGAGGAGGTAGGCGTCGCCGCGCCGGGCGGCGAACCAGAACATGGCGGCGGCGACGCCTTGGCCGCCGCGGCCGCAGTCGG
>JBILLY010000611.1:0-3729 GCA_044375835.1 Opitutaceae bacterium | reverse complement strand
GGCCGGAGGCGAGGGTGAGGCGCGGGTGCTCGGCGAGCAGGGCGGAGAGCACGGCGAGGTTGACCTTGGGCTCGGCGAAGGTGCCGCGGAACGAATCGCGGACCTGCGGGGAGTCGGGGCCGTAGGTCGCGGCATAGTGCGCCTCGACGCGGCGGGAGAAGTCGAGGAAGGCGCCGGTGAGACTGGCAAAGGAGTGGAAGTCGGTGTGCGAGAGGCCGCTCGTCACCAGTCCGCCGATACGCGCGGTGGGTTCGACGAGGAGGACGCCGCGGCCGGCTTGGGCGGCGGCGACGGCAGCGGCGATGCCGCCGGGGGTGGCGCCGTAGACGAGGACATCGGCGTCAAGCGCGGCGGGGGCGGCGCGCAGCGGGGCGACGAGCGCCAACAGAAGGAGGAGAAACGTCGAGCGATCGGCGCGGAAAGGAAAGCGGGGCATGGGCGGGTGGGGGAAGGCCGGATCGACGACCCGGCGTCGGCCGGTAGGGTGGCGACGGGTGGGATCGAAGCGAGAAGATGCGCGCCCAGCCGACCCGGAAGCCGGCGAATGATGAAGGACAAAATCGAAGGGGCCGGAAACGGAACGGCGCCGGGGCCGGAAGCGGAGCCGCGCCGAGGGGCGGCGTGCGGGTGCGGACCGGGAGAAATGAAAAAGGCCTGCCGGGCGTTGACCGCGGCAGGTCGAAAGGAACGGGAGAGGTTTTACTTCTTGGGCGAGTAGGGGAGCGCCGACTTGTGCAGCACGATCCGCAGCTTGCCGTCGTCGCCGCGGCGGAAGACGAAGGTCTTCTCGACCGTGGTCTTGGCGCCTTTGTCATCGGTGAGGGTGACGTGCCCCATCGTGATGCCGAGCGGGCCCTCGATGTAGGTGCCGGCGATCTTGAAGGAGGCGGCGGTCCAGGGCTTCAGCGCGAAACCGGAGTCGTCGGGGAAATTTTTGTCGCCGCCGACGAAGTAAGCGAGGGCGCCGGCGCGTGTCATGCGGAACGTCTGCTCGCCGTGGGTGAGCGTGGGCTTGAAGAGCACGGGTGCGGCGGCGTAGTTGTAGGCACCGTCGATGACCTGTTCGGCGACGGCGCGGGCGTTGCCGCCGTCGCGGTGGGTTTTGCTGATCTTGAGCAGGGCGTCGCACCACGCCTGGTGGGCTACGGTGAGTTCCGGTGCGGTGATCGGCGCGGGGCCGCCCGAGCTGATCGCGCAAACGCGGGCCGGCGCGGCGAAGGCGACGGCGAGAATTAGTCCGAGGACGAGTGTTTTGGGGGATTTTATGGGAAAGGGTTGTAGGTGGAATACAGATACGATCCGCAGGCAAGTCGCGGGTCGGTGGAAACTCCCGGCTGATTTCCAGCGGACGAATGCCCGCCGAACCCGGTGCAAGCGGAGGCCGCGGGTCCGGGGCGGGCGCAGGGCGGGCGGGCGCCGCAGAGAAGATTTCTGCAACCGCGCGGGGGACTGCGGGGTGTTGGAGGGGTCCAGGATCTGCCCCGTGCAAACCCAACCCAACGATTCCATGAAAACCACGATTCGCTCCACCGTCGCCGCGGCGACGCTTTCCCTCGCCCTCGTCTCCTCGGCCCTGGCCGGCGGCGGCACCGAACCCGGCTATGTCGACATCGGGACCTTCGCACCCGGCGGCAAAGGGCAGTTTGTCGAAGTGAACATCTCGACCGGGCTCATCAAATTTGCGGCGCGGCTGGCCAAGGCGCAGGACCCGGAGGTGGCGGAAATCCTGGGCAACCTGAAGAGCGTGCGCGTGAACGTCGTCGGCATGGACGACAGCAACCGCGGGGACACGGTCGCCAAGATCGAGGCGGCGCGGCGCAAGCTGGAAGGCGAGGGTTGGACCAAGGTCGTGACGGTGCGCGAGCCGGGCGGCGACAACGTCGACGTGCACGTGCGCCAGAAAAACGACGATGTGATCGAGGGCCTGGTCGTGACGGTGCTGGACCGGAAGGGCGAGGCGGTGTTCGTGAACATCGTCGGCAACATCAGCGCCGACAAGATCGGGGCGGTGGCGGAGAGGTTTCAGATCGAACCGCTGCGCAAGCTGAAGCTGCCGGCGGCAGCGCCGACCGGCAAAGCCTGAGGCCGCCGCAGGCCGGAACCGACTGGGTGAAACCCGATCCCCGATGAATCCGACGAACGAAGCGAAGGTCCCGGCGCGCCGGGCGTGGTGGCGCCGCCGGTGGCGGCTTGTGGCGGCGGTGCTGTTCGCCGGTCCTCCGCTCCTGTTGGCGGCGGCGGCGTGGAGCTACTTTGCGCTGCCCGGGGAAGCGACGACGTTGCGCGATGCGATGATGCGGAGCACGACGGCGGAGTGGCGCACGACGGTGCAGGCCGACGTGGGCGCGGCGACGCTGGCGGCTGTGCGCGCGGTGGTCGGGGGCGTCGAGGCGCCGGGCGTCGAGGACGCTCGGCTCGCGCTGCGCAGCGTGCGGCGGGCGAGTGTGGGCGTCTACCGTCGGCACGGTGGCGCAGACGGGGAGCGGCGGGACGGAGCCGTGAGCGCGGCGGATGCGGCGATGCGGCGCCGAGGCTGGGAGCGGGTGGTCGCGGTGACGGAAGGGGCGCGGGGCGACACGGTGCTGATTTACTCGCCGACAGGACGAACGGGGCTTGAGACGGTGGAATTTTGTTTGGCGGTGCGGAATGCGCGCGAACTGGTCGTGGTGGCGGGGAGCGTGGCACCGGAGGCGCTGGGGGAGCTGATCGCGCGGCACGTGCCGTCCGATTGGCGGGAGCGGCGCGATCCGGCGACGAGCCAGTGACGGGGCGCACCCGCGCGGGACGCGGCGGTGAGGCGCGGGCTGACCGCACGTCCCTGGGTTCCGCGGGCGGGGCCGCGGAGCGCGGGGCGGCAGGCCGCCGAACTTTCCCTATGGGCGGGGGCACGAGGAATTCGCGGGCGAACGCAGCGGTATGTCCTGACGCAAAAGTAAGGCGGATTGCTTTCTCGGGCGGTAGTCTGTTTTCACAGTGAGTCGCCGCCGGTCGGGACCATGTGACACCGATGACTTTGAACGAGACCACCTCCATCCCCCACGTCCTGCTGGTCGAAGACGAAGCCAAGACCCGCGAATCGGTGGCGGAGGGGCTGCGTTTGGAAAACTGGAACGTGACGACGGCGACGACGGCGGCGGAGGCATTGGCGGGAATGCGGCGGGACGCGTTCGATCTGGTGGTGCTAGACTGGATGTTGCCGGACCTGGACGGCATCGAGTTGTTGGCGCGGGTGCGTTCCAACGGGCAGCAGACGCCGGTGCTGATGCTGACGGCGCGGAGCACGCTGGCGGACCGGGTGAAGGGACTGGACAGCGGGGCGGACGACTATCTGGCGAAACCGTTCGCGTTTGCGGAGCTGCTGGCGCGGTGCCGGGCGCTGTTGCGGCGGCCGGTGATGTCGGCCGGGGCGATGCTGCGCTGCGGCGACCTGCAGCTCGACACGCGGGCGCGGGTGGCGTGGCGGGGCGGGCAGGAGATCCCGCTGACGCCGCGGGAAGTCGACGTGCTGGAGTATCTGTTGCGCTACCAGGGGCAGGTGGTGACGCGGGAGATGCTGGAGCGGGACGTGTGGAAGCAGTCGCACCGGTTGACGTCGTTGGACAACGTGATCGACGTGCAGATCATGCGGCTGCGGCGGAAAGTGGACGGCGACGCGCAGGAGCGGTTGATCCAGACCTTGCGCGGCGTGGGCTACCGCATCGGAGGGAAGGCCGAGTGAGCGTCTGGCGG
>JBILLY010000281.1:0-6122 GCA_044375835.1 Opitutaceae bacterium | reverse complement strand
CGCTGTTTCTGGTCGACGAGGGTGCGAAAACGGCGCGGCGCGTGACGGTGGAAATGGAGGAGTTGCGCGGCGACCGGGTTTTCCTGCGCACGCCGCTGCCCCGCGGCGCGCGGTTGGTGGTGGGCGGCGGAGAGTATCTGCGCGATGCGCAGCCCGTGGTGGAGGCGAAGTGAAGCCGCGCCGATGAAACTCACCGACCACGCGGTCAAGCACTCGCAGTTCACGCTCGTCGTCTTCGCCTGTTTGGCGGCCCTGGGCGTCACGTCGTTTCTGTCCATTCCGCGGCAGGAAGACCCGAGCCTGAAGATACCTTCCTTCATCGTGGTGGCGGTGTATCCCGGGGCGAATGCGACGGACATCGAGCAGCTGGTCGCCCGGCCGCTCGAAGATGCATTCAAGGAACTGGACGACATCGACCGGATCCGCAGCGCGGTGAAGGACGGGTTCGTCTCGTTGACGGTCGATTTTTTCTACGGCACCGATCCGGAGAAAAAATACGACGAGGTGCTGCGGCAGGTGAACGTGGAGCGACCGCGGCTGCCGGGTGGCGTGACGGAGGTGGAGGTGCGGAAGATCCAGACCGTCAATGTCGCGATGATGCAGGTGGCGTTGGTCTCGCCGGAGGCCAGCTACGCGCGCCTGCAGGATTTGGCGGAGTCGCTGCGGAAGCGCTTCGAGGCGGTGGCGGGGGTGCGGCAGGCGCGGAAGCATGCGTTTCCGGAGAAACAGGTGCGCGTGTCGTTGGATCCCGACCGCATCGCGCAACTGAAACTGCCGCTGGGGCAGGTCGTCGCCGCGATCCAGGGCGACAACGCGGTGATCCCGGGCGGCGCGACGGAGCTGGGCGACCGGCGCTTCAATCTCAAGACCAGCGGCAGCTATGCCGACCTCGACGAGGTGCGGCGCACGCCCGTGGCCTGGGGCGGCGAAGCGGTGGTCCGGCTCGGCGACGTGGCGGACGTGCAGTGGACGACCGCGGACAAGGAGGACTTCGGCCGCTACAACGGGGAGCGCGCCGTCTTCGTGACGGCCCGGCCGCGAGAGTCGCAGAATCTGCTGGCGCTCAGCGCGGGGTTGCGGGCGGAGATCGACCGATTCCGCGCGACGTTGCCCGGCGACGTGCGGCTGGAGATCGGCTGGGATCAGTCGGTCAACGTGGAGAGCCGCTTGGGCCGATTGGAGCACGACTTCGTCATCGCCTTCGCCCTCGTGCTTTTGACCGTGTTGCCGCTGGGGTTTCGCGCGTCGTTGCTCGTGTTGGTGTCGATCCCGTTGTCGCTGGCGATGGGGCTGACGGCGCTGCACTTCGTGGGCTACAGCCTGAACCAGCTGAGCATCGTGGGCTGCGTGATCGCGCTCGGGCTGCTGGTGGACGACTCGATCGTGGTGGTCGAAAACATCGTGCGCTACCGGCGGATGGGGCGCGGCCCGGTGGAGGCGGCGCTCGAGGGCACCCGGCAGATTGCGGTGGCGGTGGTGGGGACGACGGCGACGCTGCTCTTCGCGTTTCTGCCGCTGCTGATGCTGCCGGGCGGGCCGGGGCAGTTCATCCGCAGTCTGCCGCTCGCGGTGGTGTTCACCGTGCTGGCGTCGATGATCGTGGCGCTGACGATCATCCCGCTGCTCGCGAGTCTGGTGCTGCGCGGGCGCGAGCCGGAGGAAGGCAATGTGCTGCTGCGGCTGCTGCACCGCGGGATCTCGCGCAGCTACCGGCCGATTTTGCACTGGGTGATGGAGCACCGGATCGCGGCCCTGGCGGCGTCGGCGTTGATGGTGGCGGGGAGCCTCGCGTTGGTGCCGCAGATCGGTTTTTCGCTCTTTCCGAAAGCCGGCGTGCCGCAGTTTCTGGTGCAAATCGAGGCCGAGGACGGCGCGAGCCTGACGGCGACGGACGCGATCGCGCGGCGCGTCGAAGCGCTGCTCGCGAAGACGTCCGAGGTGGGAAACGTCTTCACGACGGTCGGAAACAACAATCCGCAGATCTATTACAACGAGGTGCCCGCGGCGGCGAAGGCGAACGTCGCGGAGATTTTCGCGGCGTTGAAAACGTATGATCCGAAGCGAAGCCCGGCGGTGCTGGCGGCTCTGCAACGCGAAGTCGCGGAGATTCCCGGCGCCCGGATCGTGGTGAAGGAATTCGAGAACGGGCCGCCGATCGAGGCGCCGATCGCGGTGCGGCTGATGGCGGACGATCTCGACGTGCTGGCGCGCTACTCGGCGGAGGTGGAGCGGATTCTGTCCGGGATCGAGGGCACCCGTTCGATCAACAACAAGCTGCGGGTGAAGCGCACGGACCTGCGGGTCGTGATCGACAAGCCGAAGGCCGCCCTGCTCGGCGTGGCGGAGGCGGAGATCGATCGGGCGGTGCGGCTGGCCTTTGCCGGGATCGATGTCGGGCGCTTCCGCGAGCGTGACGGCGACCAGTATGCGATCCAGGTGGCGTTGCCCCGCGGGGAGCGGGCGACCTTGGAGAACTGGCCGAAGATCCAGGTGCAAAGCGCGACCACCGGGGCCTACCTGCCGATCGCGCAGGTGGCGGAGCTGGCGTTTGAGTCGGCGCCGCCGGTGATCCAGCGCTACAACCGCGAGCGCTCGGCGACGGTGACCGCGTTTGTGGAGGCGGGCTTCAATGTGGACCGGCTCACGCGGGCGACGGAAACGGAGCTGAAGAGGATCGAATGGCCGCCGGGCGTGCGCTGGAGTTTCGGCGGCGAAGTCGAGAGCCGGAAGGAGAGTTTCGGCGGCCTGGGCGGGGCGATCCTGATCGCGGCGTTCGGCATTCTGGCGATCCTGGTGCTCGAGTTCGGGAGTTTCCGGGGGACGTTGATCGTGGCCTCGGTGATTCCGCTCGGGTTCATCGGCGGGATTCTGGGGCTCTGGCTGACGGGCTATTCGTTGTCGTTCATGGCGGCGATCGGCTTCGTCGCGCTGATCGGCATCGAGATCAAGAACTCGATCTTGCTGGTGGAGTTTACCGACCAACTGCGCGCCGAAGGCGTGGAGCTGAGGACGGCGATCGAGCGGGCGGGCGAGGTGAGGTTTCTGCCGGTGGTGCTGACGACGATGACGGCGCTGGGCGCGTTGCTGCCGTTGGCGCTGCAGGGCAGCGGACTCTACTCGCCGCTCGCAGTGGTGATCATCGGCGGGTTGATCAGCTCGCTGCTGCTTTCGCGGCTCGTGACGCCGGTGCTGTATTCGCTGCTGCCGCCGCCGCTCAAATGAAACCGCTCCTGACCGCGATGATCCTGGCGCTCCCCTCCTGGTTGACCGGCTGCGCCGTCGGCGCGCCGTTTCGAAAAACGGCCCTGGCCCGCGATGCCGGATGGCCGGCGGATCGGCCCGTCTTGGTGGTGCTGAGCGCGACGGAACACCGCCCGGGGATGCGCGGGGAGTTTTTCAAGGACACGAAGGCGGTGCTCGCGACGATGGCGGATCAACCGGGATTGGTGGGCTACGCCGTGCGCTTCGAGCTTTTCGGCAACAAAGCATGGACGATGACGGCGTGGAAAGACGAAGCATCGCTCGCGGCGTTTGTGCGGTCGCCTGCGCATCGTGAAGCCGTGCGACGCAGCGGGGAGACGTCGCAGAACATCCGCTTCGCCTCGGTGGAAGTGCCGTTGGAGGCGCTGCCCTTGAGCTGGGCGGACGCCAAATCACGGCTCCAGGCCGCGGCGCCGGGATACCGCGCTTCGGCTCCGCCGGGTGGATCGGTCGGCCGATGAGTGCGCCGGCAAGGTGAGCCGACGCCCGGGGCCCTTCAGGCGAAGCGCGGCGCGAGGGCGGCGTGGAGATCGCGGATCAGTTTTTCCGTGGACGGCCAGTCGATGCAGCCGTCGGTGATACTGACGCCGTAGCGGAGTTGGTCCTTGGGCACGGGGAAGGACTGGTTGCCGGCGCCGAGGTTGCTCTCGACCATGGCGCCCATGATGGAGGTGTTGCCGGCGGCGATCTGGGCCTGGAGGTCGCGCATGACGTCGGGTTGCAGCTCCGGTTTTTTGGCGGAGTTGTCGTGCGAGCAGTCGACCAGAATGGACTTGGGCAGGCCGGCTTTGGCGAGGGCGGCTTCGACCTGGGCGACGTGGGCGGCGGAGTAGTTGGGGCCGGCGGCGCCGCCGCGGAGGACGATGTGGCAGTTGCGGTTGCCGCGGGTGACGATGGCGGAGGAGGCGCCGTCGAGGTTGATGCCGAGAAAGGTCTGGGGTTGGCCGGCGGCCTTGATGGCGTTGATGGCGGTTTGGAGGCCGCCGTCGGTGCCGTTTTTGAAGCCGAGGGGCATCGAGAGGCCGGACGCCATCTGGCGGTGCGTCTGCGATTCGGTGGTGCGCGCGCCGATGGCGCCCCAGCAGACAAGGTCGGCGACGTATTGGGGGGTGATCGGATCGAGGAACTCGGTGGCGGTCGGCAGGCCGAGGTCGAGGACATCGCGGAGGAAGGTGCGGCCGAGGCGGAGGCCGGCGGCGATGTCGTGCGAGCCGTCGAGGTGCGGGTCCATGACGAGGCCCTTCCAGCCGACGGTGGTGCGGGGTTTTTCGAAATAGACGCGCATCACGATCATCACGCGGTCCGCGACTTCGCGGGAGACGGCGGCGAGGCGGCGGGCGTAGTCGCGGCCGGCGGCGAGGTCGTGGATGGAGCAGGGGCCGACAATCAGGAGGAAGCGCTTGTCGTCGGTGAAGATGAGCCGGTGGATCTGCTCGCGGGTGCGGGCGATGAACTCGGCCTGGGCCTCGGTCTTGGGCAGCTCGGCCAGCAGGGCGGCGGGCGAGGGGAGGAGGCGCGTCTCGACGACGTTGATGTCGGAGGTTTTCTGCATGAACCGCCAGCTTGGCGGGCGGCGCGCGCGGCGCGCAAGCCTCGCGTCGGTCACCGGGGGCGGGCGCTCGGGAATCGGCGCGCGGTGGGTGTGGTGGCGGGACGGCGAGCCGCGGACCGCGTGCGGCGCGCGGCGTGGAGGGGAGAACCGGGCCGCCGCGTGGTGTGGACGGTGGCACGAGCCGGTGAGTGGTGATTGTCCCGAGGAGGGCGGCGCTGATGGGGGCAGTCCGGGGCATTGGCGGTTGACTCGCGAAATCCGGACAAAAAAGTGGCCGGCCACTTACCCCTAAGTGGCCGGCCTTTGCTTTCTTAGTTACCCCAAAACTCCCCGCTAAGCGGGGAGAAGTAAACCTGATGTTCGAAGTGATATGGATTGGGTGGCTCCGGTCAACTCGAAGTTTTCAAAATCTCTCACTTTTTTGTCAGATCGTTCCAAATCATCATCTTAATGCCTATCAACTTTTCTACTTCTCCGGCGATTTTTCGATGGAAACCGGCGGCTTGGCTGCGGGTGAGCGGCTCGGACGCGGCGACGTTTCTGCAGGGACAGTTCAGCAACGACCTGCGACCGTTGGGCTTGGCGCCGGGAGCGGACGGCGCGGTCGGCGCGGTTTACGGCCTGTGGCTGACGGTGAAGGGGAAGGTCGAGGCGGACAGTTTTGTGCTGCGCGGGTCGGGGTCGGAGGAGTTTTGGGTGGGCAGTTATGCTTCGCCGGCGGCGGTGATCCGCGCGCGGCTCGAGAGCTTCGTGATCGCGGACGATGTGGTGATCGAGGACGAGACGGCGGCGTGGGCGGCGGCGACCTTGCTCAATGTCGGCGCTGCGGCGCCGCGGGCCGGCGACGGCGTCGTGGTTTTTCCGGGCCGGCGCGGCGCCGGCGAGGCTTGGGAGTGGGTCTATCGCGCGGAGGCCGGCGAACCGTCGGCGGTGGAGGCGGCGATCGCGGCGGGAGCGACGGAACTGACGCCGGTGGACCTGGAGTGCCGGCGGATCGCGGCGCGGGTGCCGGCGGTGCCGCGCGATCTGGGCCCGGGCGATCTGCCGAACGAGGGTGGGCTGGAGGAGGCGGCGGTGTCTTACACGAAAGGCTGCTACCTCGGGCAGGAAGTGATGGCGCGGCTGAAGGCGATGGGGCAGGTGCGGCGGCAGCTGGTGCGCGTGGCGGCCGAAGGCGGCTCGGTGCCCACGACCCCGACGCCGGTGTTTGCGGGCGCGAAGGCCGCGGGCGAGCTGCGCTCGGCGGTCGACGACGGGGCGGGCGGCTGGATCGGGCTCGCGTTGGTGTCGCGGCTGAATGACGGCGGGG
>JBILLY010000577.1:0-3902 GCA_044375835.1 Opitutaceae bacterium | reverse complement strand
CCTCCGTCGTCACCACCGCCGTGTCCGCATCCTCGTTGCCTGCCGTCGCCTCCGTCGCGCCCGCCGCGGACGGTTCGCCGTGGATCATCGAGACGGAGGGCCTGGGCAAGACCTACGGCACCCAGCCGGCGCTGCGCGACGTGACGGTGCGGGTGCCGCCGGGCACGATCGGGCTGCTCGGGCCCAACGGCGCGGGCAAGAGCACCTTCATCAAGTGTCTCCTCAATCTGGAGACGCCCACGGCCGGCACGGCGCGCGTGCTCGGGCGCGACATCCGCGCGGCGCACCGCGAATCGCGCGAGCGCGTGGGCTACAGTCCGGAGCAGGATTGCCACGTCGCGGGCATGGTCGGCTGCGAATACGTGACCTACTGCGGACAGCTCTCGGGCATGCCGCACAAGACCGCGCGCCAGCGCACGCACGAGATCCTCGACCTCGTGGGCATGGGCCAGGAGCGCTACCGGGCGATCGAGACCTATTCCACCGGCATGAAACAGCGGGTGAAACTCGCGCAGGCGCTCGTGCACGACCCGGCGCTGGTGTTTCTCGACGAGCCGACCAACGGCCTCGATCCCTCCGGGCGCGAATACATCTTGAAACTCATCGGCTCCCTGCAGCGCGACCTCGGGATCAGCGTCGTCATCTCGTCGCACCTGCTGCGCGACATCGAGCGCGTCTGCGACCGCGTGCTCATCATCGGCCACGGCCGGCTGCTGGAGCATGACTCGCTCGCCGCCCTGAAAAACCGCCACCGCCGCATCGTCGAGATCGCGCCGTCGAGCCAGCGCGAGCGGTTCATCGCGGCGCTCACGGGCACCGGCGCCAAGGTCGACGCCCTCTCCAACGGCCGGCTCCGCGTCGAATCCGCCGGCGACTCGATCGAGTGGATTCTGCGGCTCATGCGCGACCACGGGCTGCCGCCGGCCGAGATCGTCGCCAATCCCGACGCCCTGCACGAACTCTTCATCAAGGCCGTCTCGACCGAGGCGCCGGCGGGCGACGGCGCCGCCGGCGCCGAGCTGCCGCCGGTGCTCGCCGCGGCGGGCGAAAGCGGTGGCGGCGCGGCGGGCGCGCGGGAGGCCGGCCGATGAACGCCAGCCTCGATCTGAGCCGTTGGCGCGAGGCGCCGCGCGGGGTCGGCTACCGGCGCCGCGTGATGGTCGAAGCGGGACTGCGCCAGTTGCTGCAGCTGCGGATTTTCAAGGTCCTGCTCTCGGTCGCGTGGTCCGCCGGATTTGCGCTGGCCGTGCTGGGTTTCGTCTTCGCGCAGTCCGTGTCGGCCGGCGGCTGGGTCGAGTCGATCGCGGAGTATTTCGGACCGCGCGGCCTGGCCATGGCCAAGGCGCTCACCGCGCTCGTGATGCTCTACCCCGACGTCTGCATCGAGGGTTGGTTCACGCTCCTGTTCTGGGCGCATTCCTTCGTCGGCCTGATGCTGAGCCTCGTCGCGCTGACGACGATGGTGCCGCGGCTCATCACGCTCGACCGCGCGACGAACGCGCTGACCGTCTACCTCTCGCGGCCGCTGACCTCGACCGACTACCTGCTCGGCAAACTCGGGCTGATCTTCGCGGTGCTGGCGTTGATGTGGACCGGTCCGCTGCTCTTCGGCTGGGTGCTGAGCGTGGGTTTCGCGCCGAGCACGGATTTCATCGTGTATTCCTTCGGACCGCTCCTGCGCGCGCTGACCTTCCATGCGATCGGCGTGGTGACGCTCGCGTCGATCGCGCTGGGCGTGTCCGCCTCGGTGCGGACCTCGCGGGCCGCGACGATCGTGTGGATCGGACTCTGGCTGATCTTCGGGGCGATCGCCAATCCGCCGCGCACGCCGGATTGGCTGAAGCGGACGAGTTTCAGCCACAACCTCGGCGAAGTGCGGCAGGGCGTCTTTCGCCTCGACCGCGCGCTCGAGCTCGCGAGCGAGAGCCTGCCGATCCTCGACAAGAACCTGACGCGCAACATGGCCGGCGCCGGCGCCCGCGCCAAGCCCGCCGACTTCCCCGGCGCACTCGGCAGCCTCGCGGTGTTCGTCGCGGCGGCGTCGTTCGTTTTCCTCCGGAGGCTCCGACCCGAATGACCCCGCCCGCCGCCCATCCCGCGGGCCCGGCGCCGATCGCCGTGGCCGACAGCCTCAGCCGTTTCTACGGGCTCGTGCTCGGGCTCAACAACGTCTCCTTCGCGCTCCGCCCCGGCCTCACCGGCATCGTCGGGCCCAACGGCGCGGGCAAGACCACGCTCTTCCGCCTCCTCCTCGGCCAGATTCGGCCGAGCTCCGGCTCGATCCGCGTTTTCGGGGAAAACCCGTGGTCCAACCCCGCCGTGCAGGCGCGCCTCGCCTATTGTCCCGAGGCGGAAACGGTCCCGCCCGGCATCGGTGGCTTCGACTGGCTCGTCGCGCTCGGCATGATCTCCGGCCTGGGCGCCGCCGAGGCCAAGGCCCGCGCCCGCACCAACCTCGACCGCGTGAAACTCGGGTCCGCGCATTGGAAGAAGCCGCTCACCGCGCTCTCGAAGGGCATGCGCCAGCGCGTGAAGCTTGCGCAGTGCCTGCTGCACGAGCCCGAGCTCGTCATCCTCGACGAACCGATGAACGGCCTCGACCCGATGGGCCGCGACGACATGGGCAAGGTCCTCCGCGAATTGGCCTCCGCCGGGCGCAGCGTGCTGATTTCGAGCCACATTTTGCACGACCTCGAGGCGCTGTGCGCCGACTTCATGCTGCTGCGCGGCGGCCGCATCCCGCGCTCGCTCAACGACGCCACGTCCTCCGAAGCGCGCGCGCGCTGGCCCGAATCGACCAGCATCCGATGCGACGACCCCGACCGCCTCGCGCGCTTCCTCTTCGAGCGCGGCCTCGTGCGCGGCTGCGACCTCGCGCCGGACGGCCGGCTGCTCCACGTGCGCTGGCGCGATCCCGCGCGGTTCTACGCCGACGGCAACTTCCACACGCTCCTGCTCGAAAGCGGTGTCCGCATCCACGAGGTGCAGAACACCGCGTCCGTCTTGGAAAAGGCGATCGACACGCCCGCCACGCCATGAACGACGTCTCGCCCGCTCCCGTTGCCTCCGTCGCCGCGTCCGTCCCGGCGGGCGCGGCGGCCGCCTATCCCGCGCCGCGCGTCGCGCCGCACGCGCTCCATGCCTTCGGCGGCGTGTGGCGGCTCACGGTGCGCCGCTTCTTCTCCCTGCGCCACTGGGGCGTGATCGCCGGCCTGCTCGTGTTGCTCGCGCTCGTCGCGCTCGGCTCGACCTCGCGCGGTGCCGTCGGCACGGAGCGCTTCGCCGGCTGGGCGGCTGGTTTCTACGCGTGCCTGCTCGTGCCGGTGCTCGCCTTCGTCTCGGCGGCCGGCGCGCTGCGCGACGACTTCAAGGCCGACGCCGTCGATTACGTCTTCACCCGGCCGGTGCCGCGCTGGCGCCATGTCGTGTATCGGTATTTCGCGCACACGGCCTGCGCGCAGCTCGAGTTTCTGCTCGCGCTCGGCGTGGTCGCCGGCGTGGGCCTCCATCGCGGCGTGCCCGGGCTGGGCGGGATCATCGCGACGCTCCTGCTCGGGCAGGTGCTGGCGGTGGCGGTGTTTTCGGCGTTCGGCTTTCTGTGCGCGGCGGTCACCGCGCGCTTCGTGATCGTGGGCCTCGTCTACGGCTCCACCATCGAGGCCGGCCTCGGCAACGTGCCGACCCAGCTCGGCTGGCTGTCGCTCGTCCGCCACCTGCGCGCGTTGCTGGCCAAGCTGCTCGAAAGCGACGCCGCGCCCGCCCGCGCGGCCGCCGCCCTCTCGGACAATCTCAGCCCGCCGGCCGCGATCGCGTGGCTGCTCGCGGGCACCGTCCTGCTGCTGGCGGCGGCGGCGGCGATCTTCGCGCGGCGCGAATTCGCCGGCGGCGCCGCGCGCGAGGCG
>JBILLY010000006.1:0-23749 GCA_044375835.1 Opitutaceae bacterium | reverse complement strand
GGTGGCCGCCGCGGCCTTGGGCGCGGGAGCCGCGGCGGTGTCGGCGGCCGGGTTGCGGCTGCAACCGGCGGCGATCAGTAGGGCGGTCACAGCCAGCAGCGGGCGGGTGGACGCGGCGAGAGACGAGGAGAGCGGAAGCGACACAACGAAGTGGATTGGAGCCAGGGATGGGCTGGGACTGAGGGCGCGGGAGGACGATCTCAGGTAACCGGCGGGATACGTCAAAGGTTTCGGGAAGTCGGACGGAAGAAAAGGGCGGCGGGCGGAGATGAAAGACCGGTCCGCCGCAAAAACGGTGGGACCGGCGCCAGCGAGACGATGCGGAGGCGGCGGCGTTACGCGGGAAGTTTTGCCGGGCCGGCGGCGCGGCGCGTCACCACATCAGGCGGTAAGTGGCGGAGACTTCGCGGCCGGCGCCGAGGCGGTGGAGTTTGGCGAGGAGGTCGGTGGCGAAGACGTTGCGCACCGAGACGGCGGTGGTGTGGGTGAACTTGCCGCGGCGGACGGGGTAGCTGGCGCTGACCGCGGTGGTGGCGTAACCGGGGTAGTCGAGGCGGTAGCGCACGCGGTCCTCGTAGGCGGCGATGAAGCCGGAGATGTAGGCCCAGGTGCCGCTGAGGCTGAGGCCCTTGAGTTTGCCGGCGGGAAAACCGTAGCTGGCCGCGACGCCGAGGTTGTAGGGCGGGAAGCGGGTGAGCTCGCGGCCGACTTCCTCGGGGAGGTCGGGCGAAGCGGTCGTGACGGCGCGCACATAGGAGCCGCGGAACGTCACCGTGAGCGTGGGGCGCAGGCGCCAGCTGCCCTCGATTTTTCCGCCGGTGTAGCGCTCCTCGCCGGCGGCGACGAGCTGCGGCTGGGTGTGGTTGGCGTCCTGCACCGGGTCGCCGTAGAGCGGGTTGCGGCGGGAAATGTCCTGGTTGGCGAAGGTGAAGAACGAGGTGGTGACGTCGATTTTGCGCTCGGCGAAACGGAGCTTGGCGCCGACCTCGTGGCCGCCGGTGGTCTCGTTGCCCTGGATGCGGCCGGTGCGGGCGTCGACGCGGGTGGAGGGGTTGAAGGCGGTGCTGGTGGTGGCGAAGAGCAGGAGCCGGCTCGGGATGGCCTGGTAGTTCACGCCGGTGTGCCAAGTGAGCTCGCCGACGGTGTCGGCGACGTGCGCGAGGTGGGGCGCGAGGCCGGCGCGACGGTCGTGGAGCTTGAGGCCGACGAAGTCCCGGCGGAGGCCGGAGGTGACGACGGTGCGGCCCCGGTCGAAGCCGATGCGCTCGCTCACCTCGACGGCGGTGTAGCGCGTGCGTTCGCGGCGGTCGGTGAGGATGCGGTTGTAGCGCGCGGGGCTGTAGGCGGGGCGCGAGTAATCGGGGGCGGCGGGGTCGAAGATCCGCACGCTGGCGGGCAGGGCGTTGCGGTCGGCGACGGCGAGGGCGCGCTCGAAACGCTCGTAGGTGGCGACGGTGTGGCCGAGGGCGAGCATGAGCTTGTGCTCGGTGCGGCGGAGGCTGAAGCGGCCGGTGAGCTCGATGCGCCCGACGTGCGCGGTCTGCGGCTGTTCGCTGTGGAGGGGCTCGCGCGTGCCCTCGAAGCGGCGGGTGGCGAGGTTGAGGAGGCCGTTGGTGAAGCGATCCTGCTCGATGCGGCGCCACCAGGTCTCGAGGCCGGCGCGGAGGGCGAGTTTCGGGTGCGGCTGGGCGTCGACGATGATGTTGCCCACGACGCTGCGGCGGCGGACGCCGGCCTCGGGCCCGAGGGCGTTGAAGCCGGCGAGCGGCAGCCAGGGGCCGACGATCTTCTGCCCGGCGGCGACGCGATACTCGGGGATGGCGGGCGCGGCGGTGGCGTGCGTCTGCGTGTAGTCGACGGAAAACAGCGTGCTCGCGGCGGGGCCGTGGCGCCAGGTGAGGGCGCCGTTGACGGAGCGGACGTCGCTGGCGGCGTGCGTCTCCGGGCCCTCCTTGCGCGACCAGTCGGCCGCGATGCGGTGCCAGGCGCGCTTCGGGACGGCGAGGCCGTGCAGCTCCACGAGGGCGCTCTGGCGCTGCAAGTCGGTGACGGTGTAGTCGAAACGCTGGCTGCGCGCGGTGCGCGGCCGGTTCGTCCAGTAATCCTGGATACCGCCGGGCGCGCCGCGGCCGAGCACGGGCACGAGCGCGCCCTGGATGATGACGGTGCGCGCGGTGTTGAGCACATCGATGCCGCCCATGCGGACGAAGCCGTTGGTGAGGAGCGGCGTGGGGAAACCGCGCAGGCCGACGCGGCTGTCGCCGGTGGCGAGGTCGACGGCGGCGGGCGTGGCGATGTGGGCGAGTTCGTGGACCAGCTCGAGCGCGGCCGCGTCGTCCTCGATGGCGTCGGCCGAGATCATGTCGTTGGAAAACGCCGGGTCGCGCAGCTGGTGCTCGTAGGAACCCATGCCGGTGGAGTCGAAACCCTTGTCGTCGGGCCGCGCCTGCACGTCGACGCGGTCGAGCACGACGGTCTCGTCGGCGGCGGGCGTTTTCGCCGCGGTCGCCGGCGCGGCGGGAGCGACCGGCCCCGCCGGCGGCACCGGAGCCGCAGCCGGGAGGGCGACCGGAGCCGGCGCGGAGGGCGGCGCAGCGGCCGCGGGCAGCGGGCGTGGCAGCAGGGCGCACGCCGTCAGCGCGACCGTGCACGCACCGGCAACGGTGCGCCAACGCGGGCGGGCGGCAGGACGGGGGACGGGCATGCGCGTGGTCATTCCCAAGCGCGCCGCGCGCACCGGGCAACCGCGAATCGCGGCGAGCGCGTCATCGCGCCAACCGATGCGCAAATGTTGGCAAGACGTGCCCGGTCGCGGGAGGCGGCGGCACGGCGCCTCACACGATGGTCCCGCTCGCCAGGGTGGACCGCCGCAAATCCAACTACCCCACGACCCCTGCGGCAGGGCGAGGCGTCCCCGGCGCACCGTGTCACCCGAAAGCCGCGTCGGCTCGACGGGGACGTCTCGTCCTACCCCCGGCGGCCCGAGGTGAGGTTCGGCAATTTCCGGCGGGCTGCAGGCGCCCAAGCCGATGGACGGAACGTTTGCCCCCGGATCGCGCGGACCAAACCGGACCGGATCCGCGCGATCCACGGCCAGCGGTGAAATCCGCGGGCAGGGTCCCGAAGGCGGAGGCGGTTGGCCTCACTCGACCCGGACCAGCAGGTCGTCGAGCCGGAACGCCCCCGTCGCGGTGACGGCGATGCGATGCAAGCCGGGCGTCACGCGAGCGGATTCGAGCGGCACGGACCAGCCGGCGGCATCGGGCGCCGCGGCCACCGGCGGCGCATCGTCCCAGCGGACCTGCGGCGCGGGCGCCCCCGCCGCGGCGGCACCGGCGGCGCGCAGCACGACGCGCGCGCGCAGCGACGAGGCCGCGCGCAGGTCGTCGCCGATCCAGAGTTCGTAAGTGCGCGTCGCGCCGGCGGCGAAGGTCTCGGGCGCATCGGGCGTGAGCCGCGGCAGCCGGAAATGCGCGCCGGCCGGAAAGTAGGCGCGGGCATTCGACGCGCCCTGCACGCCGGCGAAGTAGACCTTGGGCAAGGTCCGGAGCAGGGCCGGGTCGCCGAGCTCGCGCCAGAGCGGCGAGGTCGGGTCGAAGTGGTTGAACATCTCGATGCCGTCGACGCCGGCGGACCAGGCGGCGAGAGCGCGGGCGCGCAGGGACTCGAGCGACGCGCGGCCTTTGGCGCCGGTCGCCTCGCGCACGCGGCTCTCGGGCAGGCTTGCGTGGACTTTCACGCCGTGCCGGCGCGCGAGCGCGACGCTCGTGTCCCAATGCTCGAGTTGGAAATAGCCGCCGGGCACGAGGAAATCGACGAGGCCCTCCGCGAGCCAGCGCTCGACGTCGAGTCCGAGGTCGCGGCAGTAGCCGACGGAATCGGGCACCTTGATCGCGAGCGTGAGGGCGCGGCCGCGGCGCCGCATCGCGGCGTCGAGATCGGCGCGGATGTCGCGGAGCAGCTGCGTCATGAGCGCCCGTTCCTCGTCGCCGCACGGCTGCTCGGCGGCCGTCTTGCGGAAAAACACCGGGTGCCGCCAGAAATCGAGCGTCACGCCGTCGAGGTCGTAGTGCATGGCCACCTCCGCGATCAGGCGGCGGGCGAGGTCGCGAATTTCCGGGCGGGCGTAGTCGACGGCGCTCCAGGTGCCGCGCTTCGGCGGCTTTTCCTTCGTGCCCATGAGCCAGTCGGGATGCTGCTCTTTGAGTTTGGGGAGCAGGAGTGGATTCGACGCGTCGTGGGTGTCGTTCATCCGCATCGTCCAGAAAATCTCCTGACCCGTGCGGCGGGCGTGCTCGCTCGCGACCCGCAGCGAGTCCGTGCCGAGCGGCGCGAGGTCGGGCAGAATGTTGTGCCGGTAACGGCCCTCGCGCTGGAAAAACATCTCGCCGACGGCGGTGCGGTGCGCGACGCGCCCGAAGGTCCCGCTCGAGGTGTCGAAGACGATGGTGTCGACGTGCGTGCCGGCGAGCGGCGCGATGCGGATGGCCAGAAAATCGCGCGGTTGCGGCAGCGGATGGGGCGGCACGCGGGTGTCGCCGCCGCCGTCGTTGTTGAACAGGAGGCGGCGCGGTTTCGCGCGGGCCGCGGCGCGGAGGGCTTCGGGGGTCGGCGATTTCTGATCGAAGCGGAGACGCGCGGCGTAGACGCGGTTGGCGGCGCCCCAGGGGTTGTCGGGCGCGATGATGCGCATCGGCGGGTTGGTCTGCATCCACTCGGCCACCGTGACCCACGTCTCGTGCGGGCTCACGACGGTGACGCCGAAGTTGCCGAGGCGCGCGCCGTGCTCGGGCACGAGGATGCGCTCGGTGGCGCGGAGCACGTGGAGTTTTTCCGGATCGACCTGCGCGATGAAGAGCGGGGCGCGGTGGCGCGCGACGTGGTCGTTGAGCGCGCCGCGGCGCGTGTAGACGAGAAACAACGCGTCGCGATGCGTGTCCCAGTGGGCCTGCGTGTTGTAGCTGCCGAGGTCGCTGCCGTCGTCCCAGGACCACTTGCGCGGGGCATCGAAATTCAGGCCGTCGCGGCTGACGGCGACGTAGGCGGCGGTGTCGTTGCGCAGCGTGAGGAAAAATCGGTCGCCGACGCGCGCGAGCGAGGGCTCGTAGACGCCGCGGCCGCCGGCCACGGCCACCGCGTCGCCGATCGCGCGGACGACGAGATCGCGGCCGTCGAAGCCGCAGCGCGCGACGGCGACGCGGTAGTCGCGCTCGCCGCGGGCCTTGAAATAGAACGGCAGCAAAATGTCGCCGTCGGGGAGGTCGACGCGCTGGGCGGACCCGGCGCCGGCGTTGTAGAAGCGCGCCTCGGCCGGCAGCGCGAGCGGGCGCCACGGCGTCCATGTGCGCGCGGCCGGATCGTAGACGGAAAAGGCCGTCTCGCGCGGGCGCTCGGCGATGACGGCGTTGTTCTTGTAGCGCACGGTGTGCCCGATGCCGAGGAGGCGGCCCGAGGCGGCGTGCCACTGCGGCCAGAAGTCGCTCGCGCCGACCGTCACGCCGTCGGGCTCGGGGCGCAGGCCGAGGGTATCGGTGTGCGGGCGCAGCGGCGCCCAGGTGCGGCCGAGGTCGTCGGTGCGCAGCTCGTGCAGCGGGCCGAAGACGTCGCTGCCCTTGAGCCAGAGCTGCTGCAGCGTGAGCACAACCGCCGGCGGCGCGCCGGCCGGCGACGGCACGATCCCGGCGCGCGGGTGGACCCAGCAGTGGACGCCGTCGTAACCCTCGCGGATGACGTCGAGGGTGACGGTGTAGTCGACGGGCGCGGGCGCGGCGCGGAGGCCAACCGTTGCCGCCGCGGCGGCGACGGTGAACGCCAAGGCGAGCGCGCGGAACGGGGAGCGACGGACGGCGGAACGCATGGGCGACGGTGCGAAGGCCGGACGCGGCTGGCGAACCGAACCGTCCGCCGGCGCGGAGGCGCGGGCACGGCGCGACCGCCCGCCGCGATCGAGGTTCAGAACGTGCCCTTCACGCCCATGGTCCAGAGCGAGCCGTAGTAGTTGTAGGTGCGCGGATACACGTAGGCGGGGGCGTTGGGCGAGTAGGTGATGAGCGGGCGCGGCTCGTTGGTGAGATTCCGCACGGAGGCGTAGACGGCGAACTTGCGGTGGAAACGATACTCGATCGAGCCGTCGGCGACCATGCGCGTGTCCTGCGCCTGGTAGGTGCCGGGCGGCACGGTGGCGCTCACGACATCGAGCGAGGTGCGCTGGCGGCCGATGCGCGAGACGTTGTATTTGAGCAAAAACCTGGCGCCGGCCCAGCTCGCGCCCCAGTTGAGGATGCGCGGCGAGTAGCCGGAGAACTCGTCGACGCCGGAGCCGCCGATCGTGAGGTGCGTGCCGTTCATCCAGAGTTGTGCGCCGCGGGTCCACTTCGGCAGGCCGGAGAAGGGTTTGAGCGACTGGCGCCAGCTCCACTCGAGGCCGTCGATGCGGACGGAGTTGGCGGAGTTGCGCGTGGTGACGACGTCGTAGTCGAGGTAGTCGTCGTTGAGGCCCATCTCGGCGAGCAGCCCGAGCGTGGCGTCGGTGCGCGAGGCGACGAAGAAGCCGGAAACATTTTTCCGGAAAAGGCTCACGGCGACCGTCGCGCCCTTCACGCCGTAGCTCTCGAAACTGAGGTCGTAGTTGTCGGCCGTCCACGGGGAGAGGCCGGGGTTGGTGGCGGTGATCACGCGGTTGTTTTCGGCGGCGGCGGGATCGGCGACGGAAAGCGTGGGGACGATGAAGTTGACGTTGGGGCGGCCGATGGTGCGGGCGTAGGCGGCGCGGGCGACGAAGGCCTCGGTGAACGAGTAACTCGTGTTCACGCTCGGGTAGTAGTCGCCGTAGTGCTTTTTCCCGGACGCGGCGCGCTCCTTGTATTGCAGGCGGGCGAGGGCGAGGGCGTCGGTCGTGACGCGGATGGGCTGGCCGGCGGCGTTGCGGACGAGGTTGCCGTTGGCGTCCTGCTGGTAGGTGGCGCGGATGTCGTTGAGGCCGCCGACGCCGCGGTCGTCGGTGCGTTCGTAGCGCACGCCGCCCGCGATCCAGAGGCGGTTGTCGAGGAGCTTGAGGTCGGTGCGGACGTAGGGCGCGGTGATCGTCTCGTCGAGTTCCTGCGAGCCGTTGACGCGCGAGATGTGGTAGGCGGATTCGTTGAAGACGAACCAGGCTGGGTTCGCGAGGTAGAGCGCGTAGACCTTGCGCGGATCGATCCAGCGCACGCGGTTGCCGTTCTGGAACGAGCGCTGGTCGGAGTAGCCCTGGTTGATGAGGTCGTAGCTGCCGACGAGGCGCTCGGGCGTGCCGGCGGCGAAGGTCGGGCGGAAGTTCCACGTGCGCGTCTCGGTGCGGAGGTCGCGCTCGCTGAGGGACCAGTCGACGCCGGCCTTCACGAGGACGGGCACGCGGAAGGCGAAGGCGCGCGTGACGGCGAGCTTCGCGGTGGTGAGCGCGTTGGTCATGAGCGGCTCCTGCGGCGAGGTGGCGCTGTTGAGCGAGTAGAGGCGGCCGTCGTTGATATCGACCGCTTGGCCGGTGCGCGTCGTGCCGGTGACGTTCGGCGGCGTGCCGAAACGCTGTTCGCCGAAGTTGTCGGCGCGGAGGATGAGGTTGGGGATCGTGGCGCTGGTGGTGCCGAAATAGTCGTGGCCCGGCTCGGCGCTCAGCGTGCGGCGGCGCGACTGCGAGCGGGCGAGGCGCGTCTCCACTTTCCAGGCGCCGCGCTCGAGCGTGTAGCCGAGGGCGCCGGCCCAGGTGTCTTTGAGCTGCTCGCGGTAGGTCGTGGCGAGGGTCGCCGTGCCGACGCCGGCGGCGGCGCCCTGCGTGAAGTTTTCGCCGCCGGTCGCGCCGGCACCGTAGGCCTGCGTGAAGGTGTTGATGCGCGAGGAGACGTTGTCGGCGGTGACGGAGAGATTGGCGAAGAGCGAGTGGCCGCGGCCCGGCTTCCAGTCGACGCGCGCGGAGGCGACTTTGCGCTCGCGGGTGGAGATCTGCGCGGCGACCTGGCTCTGCGTCTGGATGAGCGCGACGCGGTTCCACGTCGGGGCGAGGTTGTCCTTGTCCTCCCAGCGCTGGTTGTAGCCGGCGCTGAGCGAGACCGCGAGGGTCGGCTTGATCGGGCGGATGTAGGTGAAATCGAAGCCGGGCCGGAAGCGCGGGCCGTTGGTCGAGCGGTCGGCGCTGCCGCTCTCGAAGAGTTCGCGGCCGAGGCGGGAGAACGGCTCCTTGGTGGTGAGCAGGCCGAAGACGTTGTAGGAGAACTGCGGGTCGCGGCGGCTGAAGCCGCTTTTGCCGACGACGTTGATCATGCCGCCGACGGCGTTGGCGGGCATGTCGGGCGTGGGGACCTTGGTGATCTCGATGCGGTCGATGTTGACGACGTTGGACGCGGTGAAGCTGCCGCCGCGCCCCGCCGGGCCGTCGGAGGAAAGTTCGACGCCGTCGACCGTGAGCAGCGTGCCCTCGCCGGGCATGCCGCGGATCGAGGCCTCGCTCGGGATCGCCGGCGACATGGAAACCTGGATACCCGGGACGAACTTGAGGAACTCGCCGGGATTGCCGTCGCCGAGGTCGCCGAATTCCTCGAAGGCGACGACGTTCTTGATGTTCGGCGCGGTGCGCTGCTCCTGCAGCGCGGCGGCCTGCGCGCTGAGCTCGCGCTCGGCGACGGTGAAGGCGTCGAGCACGATGGTCTGGTCGCGGCCGGCGGCGGCCGACGGGGCGGCCGCGGCATCGCGCGGGCCGAGGTCGAAGTCGCGGCGCGCCGTCCGGCCGGCCGTCACGGCGACGCGCGCGGTCTGCGCGGCGAAGCCGGTGGCGGCGGCGCGCAGCGTCACTTCGCCGGCGGGCACCGCGGCGAGCCGGAACTCGCCCGCTTCGTCGGTGAGGGTTTCGAGCGTGGTGCCGTCGACCGTGACGCGCACCTGCTTCAGGTAGCTGCCGGCGGCGGAATGGGCGACGCGGCCCTCGATGGTGCCGACGGCGGCGGCTTGGGCGGCGAGGCGAAGCGGGGCTAGCAGCAGGAAAACGGCGGCGAGGACAAAGCGCGCGGCGCGGCGGAGGGAGAGCGGTGGCATGGCGGGGAGCGGCGGACGGTAGGCGGTGGGCGGCGGACGGTGAAGTTCGGAGCGAGAGGCGAAGCGGACGCGGCGGAGGCGGGCGGCAACGGTCGCGCGCGACGGCGACGGGGCGCGGGCGAGGTCCGGGGCCGGCGCGGCTGCGTTTCCCGGACGGCCCGGCCGCTCAGAACGAACGGGCGACCTTGAACTTGATCAGCCGCTCGGGGCCGGCCCAGAAGATGTTCCGGTTGGCGCTGCGTTTGAGATACCACTCGTCGGTGAGGTTCGAGACGTTGAGGCTGAGGCGGTAGCCCTTCCACGCATACTGCACGAAGGCGTCGACCGTCCCGACGGACGGGAAGAAGATCTGGTTGGCGGGTTCGGCGGCGGCGCGGCCCTGCCAATTCCAACCGCCGCCGACCGTGAGGCCTTTGAGTGCGCCGGAGGAAAATTTGTAGCGCGACCAGGCGGAGGCGGTTTTTTCCGGGGTATTGCGGGGCAGGAGTTTCGTGGGGAGCGTGATGTCGATCGTCGAGGCGGCGAGCGTGAGGTCCCAGCCGGGGAGGAGATTAAGGACGAGGTCGGCCTCGACGCCCTTGGTGACCTGGCGGTCCTGTTGCACGCGGAAGCCGGCGCTGGCGCGGGCGGGATCGGGATCGAGACCGACGATCTGCTGCAGTTGCAGATCGAAATACGAGAGCGTGCCGGTGATGCGGCCTTCGCGGAACGCGCTCTTCACGCCGACTTCTTTCACGATGCCGGTGGAGGGAACGAAGGTGGAGCCGTCGGGGTTGGCGCCGAAGTTGGCGTTATACGTCTCGGCGTAGTTGTAGAAGATCGAGAAGGCCTTGGCGGGTTTGCCGACGACGCCGAATTTGTAGGTCCAGTTGTCGCCGGAGTTGCGCGTGCCGAGGACGCCGGTGAGGCGGTTGTCGGTGTGGGAACGGTAACTGTCGTAGCGGGCACCGCCGACGAGCTGGACCTTCTCGCCGAAGAATTTCACGTGATCCTGGACGGAGAAACTTTTGTTGGTGCCGACGCTGTTGTTGTTGGTCGTCCGGCGCGGGTTGACGAGACCGGTGAAGGTGTAAACCGGATTGAAGATATCGAGCGGGGGCGGGTTGTCGCCGGTGATGGTGGTGGTGTCGTTGTCGGAGGAGAAGTATTGGCCGATCGCGAGGATCTTGTGATCGGAGGAACCGACGCGGAGGTTGTAGACGGAGTCGAGCGCGACGGTGTAGTCGCTGTCGTAGTTGGAAATGAAACGCGCGGTGCGACCCATGAGGCGGTTGTTCGCCTGCATGCCGGAAGGCAAAACGTCGGTCACCTCGTGGTCCCACCGGTTGGTGAAGCCGGCGAGGCGGATGGACCAGTCGGGCGTGATGGCGGATTCGAGGGCGGCGAAGAAGGCCTGCTTGTCGTTGTCGGAGCGGGCCAGCGGATCGGAGAACGTGAAGTCTTTCGGCAGCCGGCCGAACGTCGTCGCGCCGCCGGCCACGAAGGGCTGGAGCTGCGCGTTGTCGCCGAAATGCTTGAAACCTTCCTCGTGCAGAAATTCGCCGAGGACTTTCACCTGCGTGTTCTTGCTCACGCGCCACGTGACCATCGGGTCGAGATTCCAGCGCTTGAACCACGAGTGGCGCGTCTCGATGCCGTTGGTCAGATCTTCTTCGCGGTAGACGGCGACGAGGCGGTAGGCGAATTGATCGTTCAGCGGCGCGGTGTAGTCGAACTCGGCCTTGCGCTGCGCGTGGTTGCCGAGCGTGACGGCGCCGGTTCCGCCGGCTTGCCAGCGCGGGCTCTTGCGCACGCGGTTGAGCACGCCGCCCGCGGCGTGCGAGCCGTAGACGAGCGCGGAGGGGCCCTTGAGCACCTCGAGCCGCTCGAAAAGAAACGGCTCCGCGCCGGCCTGGCTCTGCGTCTGCGTATCGGCGAAACCATCGGTGTATTGGCCGCGCACGGTGTAGCCGCGGATCATGACGCTGTCGCCGACGTTGGACTCGATGGAGACGCCGCTGACATATTTGAGCACGTCGTAGAGTTCGCCCGCCCCGGCATCCCGGAGGAACTCCTGGTTGATGACCGTGACGGCCTGCGGGGTGTCGATGAGCGCGGTGTTGGTGCGCGTGACGCCGATGGCGTTGGTGGTGGCGTAGCCGAGGTCCTTGTCGCCGGACACGGTGAACTCGCGCAACTGCACGATCTCGCCGGCGGGCGCGGCGGCGGACGGCGCGGGCGCGGTCTGCGCCGGCAGCGGGCCGCCGGCGCGGAGCAGGAGCGCGCCGGCCAGCAGCCCGACGGCGAGGTTGGGACGGAGCACGGGGGACGGGCGGGAGGGCATGGGCGGGGATGGGTCGCGGGGTGCATGAAGCCCGGCGGGAGCCCCGGGCAACGCGCCGGGAAGCCGCCTGCTCATTTAGGTATACCAAACATTTCCCCCGCCCCGGCTGTCAATGTCCCTTTCGGGGCCGGCCGGGCGATTCCACTCGGGAGTCCGGCCGGTGTCCCGCGGCCGACCGTGGCATACCAAAGGTCGGCGTCGGGGCGATTCCGGGCTTCTCACGCCCGGTCCGGGCGTGTTGGATGCGCCGCCATGCCGAAACGCCGCCGCGTCTTTGAGCCCAAAATCGACCGCACCCCGCCCAACCTGCAGAAGCTGGTGCGCCTGATCTTTTCCGACGCCTACCTGCCCGGCGACCGGCTCGTGGAGCGCGACCTCGCGGCCAAGCTCGAACTCAGCCGCATCCCCGTGCGCGAGGACCTGCAGAAGCTGGTTTCAAAAGGTATTCTCCTGAAGGACGAGGTGAACCGCGGCCTGCGCCTGCGCGATTACGGTCCGGCCGAAGTCACCCATCTCCACGAATACCGCGAGGCCATCGAACTCGCCGCCGCCCGCGCCGCCTGCCACAACCGCACCGCCACCGACCTCGTGCAGCTCGACCTCATCTGCGACGAGATGGCGCGCGAGGCCCCCAACGCCCCCTCGGCCCGCTGGCTCGAGCTCGACTGGCAGTTCCACCAGACGATCGTCGCCGCCAGCGGCAACGAGAGGTTCTTGAACGACTTCGACCTGCTCATGATCGAGTGCAACTACGTGTTCTACCGGCTGCCCGACACGCGCATCACCGCCAAGAGCAGCGAAGACCCGCTGCTCTCCACCTTGGTCCACGGCGTCGTCGAGGCCCACCGCCACATCGGCAAACTCATCGGCGCCCGCGACACCAACGGCGTCGTCGACGCCATGCGCCTCCACCTCGCCGGCCTCGGCAACCGCGTGCACCGCGACCTCGTGCGCAGCCAGCTCGCCAAAGACGGCCGCAAGGCCTGAGCCGGCGCGCCGCACCTCGACGCCGTCGCAGGCCTCGAAAAGGCAGTCCCGCCGCCGCGCGCTTCCCCCGCGATCGCCTCGCTCCCGCCGCCCGGCCGCCGCCGGCCGGCCCGGCTCCCCCTGCGGTCTCCGCTCCACCCGCGCCGCCTCGCGCACCCGCCGGACGCTCCCGCCCGCGCGGGCCGTTTTCGCCCTTGTTTCACTCTGGCGCGGCCGGCAACGTGCCCGCTCCGTTTTCGTTCCCTGCCATGAAAATCAACGCCACGCTCACCCCGCAGAAACTCCAGAAGAAGACCGCGCGCGTCTTCGAACTCGCCGGCCGGAAAATCCGCGCCCTCGACGCCGCTTGGGATCCCTCCAAGGGCACGCCCGTCTTCACCTGGAACGGCGCCTACACCTCGCGCGGCTGGACCGAGTGGACGCAGGGCTTCCAGTTCGGCATGGCGTTTCTCCAATACGACGCCACCGGCGACGAGAGCTTCCTCAAGCTCGGCCGCGAAAAGACCCTCAAGCACATGGCCTCGCACGTCAGCCACGTCGGCGTGCACGACCACGGCTTCAACAACGTCTCCACCTACGGCAACCTCCGCCGCCTCATCCTCGAGGGCCGCGTCGCCGGCTCGCAGGACGAAATCAACTACACCGAGATGGCGCTGAAGGTCTCCGGCGCCGTGCAGGCCGCCCGCTACGTCCCCACCGCCTACAAGGCCCCGTGGTCCCCCGTCCCCGGCGCCCCCGCCGGCACCGGCGTCGCCCCCTCCGGCTACGTCTACTCGTTCAACGGCCCGCAGTCCCTCTTCGCCGACACCATCCGCTCCATGCGCGCTCTCGTCGTCGCGCACCAGCTCGGCCACGTGCTCATGGGCGAGGGCGACAAGCCCATCAATCTCCTCCACCGCGCCGTTGAGCACGCCGCCACCACCGCCCGCTTCAACGTCTTCTTCGGCGCCGGCCGCGACAGCTACGACGTCCGCGGCCGCGTGGCGCACGAATCCGTTTTCAACCGCAACGACGGCCAGTTCCGCTGCCCCTCCTCGCAGCAGGGCTACTCGCCCTTCACCACCTGGACCCGCGGCGCCGCCTGGATCATCTGCGGCTACGCCGAGCAGCTCGAGTTTCTGGATACGGTCAAGGGCTCCGACCTCGACGCCGTCGGCGGCCGCCGCGCCGTGACCGATCTCTTCCTCGAGACCGCCCGCGCCTCCTGCGACTACTACATCGACGGCTACTCGGCCAAGGACGGCGTCCCCTACTGGGATTCCATGGCGCTCAACAGCCACAAGCTCGGCGACTACACCAAGAAGAACGCCGACCCCTTCAACGCCCACGAGCCCGTCGACAGCTCCGCCGCCGCCATTGCCGCGCAGGGCTTCCTCCGCCTCGGCACCTACCTCGCCGCCAAGGGCGACGCCGCCGCCGGCCAGCGCTACTTCCAAGCCGGCCTCACGATCGCCGACACGCTCTTCAGCGACACCTACCTCGCCACCGCGCCGAAGCACCAAGGCCTGCTCCTGCACAGCGTCTATCACCGCCCCAACGGCTGGGACTACGTGCCGAAGGGCAAAAAAGTCCCCTGCGGCGAAGCCTGCATGTGGGGCGACTACCACGCCATGGAGCTCGCGCTCCTCATCCAGCGCCTCGCCGCCGGCAAATACTACACGTTCTTCTGAGCGCGTTGGCGGAACGGCGCGCGCCGGCGCAAGCCGGAGGTTGCGGTCGACGGAGCGCGACTCCTCGGAACACAGCGTGAGGTCCGGTAGCCGGAGGTAGCCCGCCTCGTGAGAGGCGGGACCGCTTGCCCCCACAATTTCCCGTCGGTCCCTGCGCTCACGAGCAGGGCTACCCCGGCACGGCGCGGGTGGGCACCGCGCGATTTTGCTGCTCGCTGCATCCGCCGCGGTCCGCCCCGGCCGCGACTATTTCACGCCCGCCCGCCGCGGCGCACTTACCCGGCCTCGCGCCCGCCGCCTTCGCCATTGTGGAACGCCGCCCGCTGTGCAAGGTGCCCCGGTCCATGTCCGCGCCGCTCCCGCTCCTTTACGAGTCCCACTGCCACACGCCGCTCTGCAAGCACGCCGTGGGCTTCCCCGCCGACTACGCCGCCGTCGCCGAGCAACGCGGCCTCAAGGGCATCATCTTCACCTGCCACGGCCCGCTCCCCGACGGCATGGGCATCGAGCACCGCATGGCCCCGGAGGAGTGGGAAACCTACGCCGCGCTCGTCGCGGGCGCGCGCGCCGAGTTCGCCGGCCGCGTCGACGTGCGCCTCGGCGTCGAGAGCGACTTCGTGCCCGGCTTCGAGAAATGGGCCGAGCAACTCCACGCCCGCTCGCCGCTCCACCACGTGCTCGGCTCCGTGCACACGCAGACGACGTTCTACCGCGCGCGCTATTTCCACGGCGACTGGTTCGCCTACCAGCAGGGTTACTTCGAACACCTCGCGCAGTCGGCCGAGACCGGACTCTTCGACACCCTCGCCCACCCCGACCTCGTGAAAAACGAGTCGCCGCGCGACTGGCTCTACAGCCGCATCGAACCCCACATCTTGCGCGCACTCGACCGCATCGCCGCGACCGGCGTCGCGATGGAACTCAACACCTCCGGCCTCAACAAAGCGCTCCCCGAGTGGAACCCCGGCCCGCGCATCCTCGCCGAGATCCGCGCCCGCGGCATCCCGGTCGTGCTCGGCGCCGACGCCCACCGCCCCGGCCGCGTGGCCGACCGTTACGAGGAAGCACTGCGGCTGCTCGCGGGAATCGGCTTCACGCACGTCAGCCTGTTTCTCGACCGCGTGCGGCAGGAGATTCCGATCCCCGCCGCCCTCGCCTCGCTGCGGCCGCTCACGCCCGCCGCCCCCGCAGCCGAACCGCCCGCCGCCAGCGGCGTGACCCACACCCACGCCCCATTCCGGTGACGTGAGGGGGGGCGTCGTTTGAACCGGGACCGAATGCTTGAATTTGCGCGAAGCCTACCGATATGGGAATCCTGCAAATCATCGCCGAACGTGGAATCGGAACCACACAGCTGGCGCGTCATCCGATGCTCCAAGCGTCGATCGCAGAGGTAGATCGTTCCGTTGCAGCCAAACCGGCACTGAGTTCAGACGATCGCGCCCGAGTCGAATCGATCGTCGAGCTGTGCTTCGAATACGACCGCGAGACCGATCCCAAGGAGAAGGCCAATATCCTGCGCACGCTCGAAGAAATCACCGCCAACGCACCGCTCGAATTGCCCACTGCCACGGTCGAGCAGTGGGACGCGCAACTCGGCGCTGAATCGTCCGCGCACGCGCGGGCGGCCGCCGCGGATGCGCAGCGCCTCGCGGCCTTCCGCAAAAAATACTTCTCCCTCCGCGCGAAGGCAGGCCTCGAAACCCAGGCCGCCGTCGCAAAAAAGTCCGGCCTCCGCCGCAGCTACATCGCGGTCATCGAGACCGGCGATCACTTCCCGCAGCAGAAGACGCTGCAAAAACTCGCTGCTGCGTTCGGCGTGGATGTCGGCGAACTACTGCCCTGATTTCTTGAGGATTCGAAATCTGACCGCGGACGTCGGGACAAAATCATGGCTGACGGACCAACCGAACACCCGAGTAGTTGCGTCAGCGTCAGCACCCCGATACCTCCTCCTCCATGACACCCACGCCCCACCTGGCCGAGATCAGCGCCCTGAAAGCGCGGCTCGACGCCCGGCGTCCGCTCTCGCCCGAGCAGGTGCGGGGTCTGGCCACAGTGTTCGAAGCTGAGGAAACCGACTACATCCACGAGTCCAACGCCATCGAGGGCAACACCCTCACCCTCGCCGAAACTGAAATCGTGATCCGCCGCGGCCTCACCGTCGCCGGCAAGCCGCTCAAAGATCACCTGGAGGCCAAGAACCACCTCCTCGCTTTTCGCCTGCTCCAGCGACTCGTGGCCGACCGCAGCGTGTTCAATGAACCCGTCTTGCTCCAGCTCCACGCGATCATCCTCCACGGCATCGAAGGCGAATGGGCGGGGCGCTACCGCACCGTGCCCGTCCGCATCGCCGGTTCGCGCCACATCCCGCCCAATCCACTCAAGGTGCCCGAGCTCATGGCCGGGCTCTTCGCTTGGTATCGCACGCCGGCCGCCGGCCATCCGGTCGAGGTCGCCGCGGATCTCCACCTGCGCCTCGCGCAAGTGCATCCCTTCATCGACGGCAACGGGCGCGTCTGCCGCCTCGCGCTGAATCTCCACCTTCTTCAGCACGGCTATCCGCTCACCATCATCCGTGCCGCCCGCGATCAGCGCGCCGCCTACTACCACGCCCTTTCGGCCGCCGACGAGTCGGGTTATCCGGAGGCGTTCCGCGCGTTTGTCGCCGAGCGAGTGCTCGAATCGCTCCGTCGCTACGAGGCTGCCCTCGGCTGAGCGCCACGCCCAAAGTCTCGGAGTCTAGGACGCACTCCACGTCGTCGACAAAACCGCCGTGAAGTTCCTCACGCCCAGTCTCGGCAACACGCACCTCCGAGCGCACCGAATTCGGCGTGCCGCCGGCCGATTTCACTGGTCGACCAGCCGCGCCGCGCAGGTGCTTCCGCTGTGTTGAAGGAGATTGCGCGGCATCATCGGCGACAGTCCTATCTCTCTTCGAAAAATGCTTTCACAACAGGAACCAGAATCGTGGCTGTGGGGCGCCGCCAACATCCTTCGAGGCAAGACCGCCGGCCAGGACTACAAGACCTACATCCTCTCCCTCCTCTTCTTCAAACGCCTCTGCGACCAGCACGACCACGAGGCCGAGGAGAAGCTCGACGGCATGGTCCGCGAGCCCGGCGTCGCCCTCGACGAGGCCCAGCGCGCCGTGCTTCGCCGCTCGTCGAATCTCCACCGGTTTTCCATTCCCGACGGCTGCCATTGGCGGGATGTCGTGCTTGCCGCCGACGCCATCGGCCAGGCGCTCGACACCGCCACGCGCGGCTCGGACAAGATCCCCGGGCTCGCCGGGGCCAACGACAATCTGCGCGGCGTCTTCACCGTCTCGTGGAACCCGCTCACGCCCGCGGCCCCCGCAGCCGAACCGCCCGCCGCCGGCGGCGTGACCCACACCCACGCCCCGTTCCGGTGAGCGCCGCCCCCCTCAACCTCTACGAACTCACCCGCGAGCAGCTCCGCGCTCAGCTCGTGCGCTGGGGCTTTGCGTCGGTCCACGCCGGGCTGCTCTGGAACTACCTTTACCTCGGCCTCGCCGAATCCTTCGGCGCCGACGCGATGCCCGAACTCCCGCCCAAGCTCCGCGCCCGCCTCCTCGCCGAGGCCCGCCTCGGCGTGCTCCCCGTCGCCCTCGCCACCGATTCCTCCGACGGCTTCACCCGCAAATACCTCCTGCGCCTCGACGACGCCGAACGCATCGAGACCGTGCTCATGCGCTTCACCGGCCGCGTCACCGCCTGCATCAGCTCGCAGGTCGGCTGCGCCATGGGCTGCGTCTTCTGCGCCACCGGCCAGATGGGCTACACCCGCCACCTCACCCCCGGCGAAATTGTCGCCCAGGCCGTCCACGTGGCGCGGGCACTGAAAGTCTCGGCGCTCAACTCCCGGCTCCCGGCGGCGGCCGCGCCCGCCCCCGCCGCGGGGACCGCCGCGCCGCCCGCCGCCGAACGCCTGCGCAACGTCGTGCTCATGGGCATGGGCGAGCCGCTGCACAACTACGACGCCGTGATGCACGCGATCGACATCCTGCGCGACGAGGCCGGCCTCGCCCTCGGCGGCGCGCGCATCACGCTCAGCACTGTCGGCGTCGTGCCCGGGATTTTGCGCCTCGCGCAGGAACAACGCCCGCTCCACCTCGCCGTTTCCCTCCACGCCGCCACGCAGGCGGAACGCGCCGCGCTCGTGCCCGCCGCCCGCAAGTGGCCGCTCGACGAACTCATGGCCGCCTGCCGCACCTACAGCGAGTCCACCGGCCGCCGCATCTTCTACGAGTGGACGCTGATCGACGGGCAAAACGACACGCCCGCCCACGCCCGCGCCGTCGGCACCTTGCTCCGCGGCCTGCCCGCGCAGGTGAACCTGATCCCGCTGAATCCGACGTCCGGCTACGCCGGCGCGCCCACGCCGTCGGCCGCGGCCAAGGCCTTCCAGAAGATCCTCGCCGACGAGTTCAAACTCCCGAGCACCGTGCGCCAGCGCCGCGGCATCGATATCGCGGCCGGTTGCGGCCAGCTCGCGGTCGCGCATCCCGCCTGAACCGACCCGGACCGCCCGCGTAGTTTCCGCAGCGCCGCCCGGCGCCTTCGCGCTTGGCGACGCCCCCTCGCGCCGCACCTTTTCCCCTCATCCATGAGGCTCCGCCCGCACCCCGCGCTGCCCGCCGCCCCGCTCGTCGCGGTCGCGTTCGCCTGCGGGTTTGCCGCCGCGCTTCTCCGCGCCGCCGAGCCGCCCGCGACCGCCCCGGGGCCGCGCCTCGCGACCGAGCTGGGCCGCCCGAGTCTTCGCGCCTTCGAGCCCGCCCCCGCCACCGCGACCTCGCAGAACTGGGCCGCGGTCGAGGACGCCGCCGGCCGTGTCCACTTTGCCAATACCACCGGCATCGTCACCTACGACGGCGGCACCTGGCGCCTCACCAGGAGCGAGCGCTTCGCCAACGTCACCCGCGCCGTCGCCCTTGGCGGCGACGGCCGGATCTACGTCGGCTCCGCGGGCAATCTCGGCTGGCTCCGGCCCCTGCCCGACGGCCACCACGAACACGTCTCGCTCCTCGATGCCCTGCCCGAGGCCGCCCGCGATTTCCAGGAGGTCTTCCAGATTCTGGCGCACGGCGACGCCGTCTACTTCACCACCGGCAAACACCTGCTCATCTGGCGCTCGGGCCGGTTCACCCATATCCCGCATGCCGTCGGGCGGCTCGATGCCGTGGCCGGCCACGTCTACCTCCATTCCCCGAGATCCCCGCTCGAGCGCATCGAGGGCGACCGGCTCGTCGCCGTCTCCACCGACCCGCTCTTTCTCACGGACAGCATGCGCTACCTCGGGCCCGGGCCGACCGCCGGCACCCTGCTCGTGGTCTCCGGCCGCAACGGCGTGCACCACCTCGACGTCGCGACCGGGCGGACCGTTCGCCGGCCGACCGCGATCGACGACCAACTGAAAACCAAGCCGGTCTACCGCGCCCTCCGGCTGGACGACGGCTCGATCGCGATCGCCTACGTCGCGTCCGAAGGCGGCGGTCTCGCGTTGATCGGCCCGGACGGTGCCTTTCTGACCTACCTCGATGCGGCCCACGGCCTGCCGTCCAGCATTGTCTACGGCCTGGCGCCCAGCCGCCACGGCGGTCTCTGGCTGTGTCTCGATCACGGCACCGCTTACTTGGATTGGCCGGCGGCTTCCACGGTGTTCCAGGGCGGCAACGGTCTCGAGCGCGGCCTGACCACCGCGATCCTCCGCCACGACGGCGCCCTCTACGTCGGCAATACCGTCGGCGTGCATCGGCTCGTGCCGGGCCGCGCCCCGGCGACACCCGCGCGCTTCGAACGGCTTGCCGCCGGCGGCACCTATGCGCTGGTCGCGCACGGCCCCGAACTGCTCGCGGTCTCCGACCACAAAGTCCAACGCATCACCGCCGCCGGCGCCGAGCCGCTCGTCACCCTGCCGACGCTCGCCTACACGATGGTCGTCTCGCGCCGCGATCCGGCGCTGCGCTGGCTCGGCCACGCCGACGGCCTGCGCGCCTTTCGGGTCACGCCGGCCGGTTGGCGCGACGAGGGACTCGTGCCCGGACTGGGCGGCACCGTGCGCGCGCTCGTCGAGCAACCCGACGGCACGCTTTGGGCCGGCATCGACTCCCAGGGATTCTTCCGCGTCACGCCCGGCACGGCCAACCCGGCCACCGGCGCCGCCGTGGAACGCTTCACCGTGGCCGACCCCGAGACCACCCGGCGCCGCCGCGCCCGGGTCGGCACCTGGCGGGACGAGGTCTATTTTCTCACGGGCAACGACCACCGCATTTTCCGCTTCGATGCCGCCAGCCGCGCCTTCGCGCCGTTTCCCGGACTCGCCGCCCTCGCGGAGGGATTCGAGATCAACGCCACCACGCAGGCCGCGCAGCACCCCGGCCGAATGTGGATCCTGTCCCTCGATCACGATCGCGAGACTCCGCCCCCGCCTGCCCTCCATCAACTGACCGCCGACGGCCTGCGCACCGTCCCGCATGCCGTGACCGCGCCGGTGAGTGTGGGCACGGTGATCCACGAGGATCTCGCCGCCGGCGTCGTCTGGATGGGCGGCTCCGAGGGCCTGCTGCGGATCGATCCCGCCCGGGCCTTCGCGGCGCCGCCGCCCGCCCCCGTGCTCGTGGCCGGGAGCGACCTGCCGCCCGGCACCGTGCGCCCCTACTCGGCCAACGCCGCGCGCTTCGACTTCGTCGCCCCCGCCTCGCCCGTCGGCGGCACCCGCGCCTACCGCACGCGGCTCGCCGGCTTCGACCGCGATTGGAGCCCGTGGTCCGCCGAGCGCCAGCGCAGCTACACCAACCTCGCCGAGGGCACGTATACGTTCGAGGTCGAGGCGCGCGATCCCGACGGTCTGCCCGCCCCACCCGCGAAGCTCGCGTTCACGATTCTCCCGCCGTGGTGGCGCACGTGGTGGGCCTACGCCGGCGGCACGGCCCTCTTCGGCGCCACGCTCGTCGGTTTCGCCCGGCTCCGCACCCGCGCCCTGCGCCGCCGCAACGAGCAGCTGGAAAAAACCGTCGCCGCCCGCACCGAGGACCTGCGCCGCCAAAACGGCGAACTCGCCCGCCTCCACCAACTCGAGCTCGACGAAAAAATCACCGCGCGCCTCGCCGCCGAGAAGGCCCAGCTCGACGTCCTCCGCTACCAGCTCAACCCCCACTTCCTGTTCAATTCCCTCACGTCCATCCGCAGCCAGATCCCCCCGACCCAAGGCTCCGCCCGCGCCACGCTCGACCGCCTCGCCGATTTCTGCCGCCTCACCCTCACCGGTCGCCAGCCCGACGAGAGCACCACCGTCGGCGAAGAGATCGCCATGCTCCGCGCCTACCTCGACATCGAGCAGACCCGCATGGGCGAACTCCTCAGCGTCGCCTTCGACCTCGACCCCGCCCTCGACGCCGTCCCCCTCCCGCGCCTTCTCCTCCTGCCCCTCGTCGAAAACGCCCTCAAATACGGCCAGGCCACCAGCGTCGACAGCCTCGGCCTGAAAATTTCCGCCCGCCGCCTCCCGGGCGAAGCCGCCGGCGATCCCGGCACCGGGACCATCGTCTTCGAAATCGCCAACACCGGCACCTGGGTCGAGCGCGGCTCCCGCCCCGGCATCCCCTCCACCGGCATCGGCCACGACAACCTCCGCGAGCGCCTCCGCCGCCACTACCCCGACGCCCACGCCTTCTCCCACGCCGCCGACGACGGCTGGGTCGTCGTCCGCCTCGAACTCCGCCGCCACCCCGCCCCGTCCGTCGGCCCATGAAAGCGCCCTGCCCTCGCTTCCCGCCGTCCGGTCGTTTCCGCCTCGTCCGCCCCCGCTCCCCGCGTCATCGAAAACCGACCCCACCCCGGCCATGATCCGCACCCTCCTCATCGACGACGAACGCAACGCCCGCGAGGACTTGCGCGGCATGCTCGGCGCGCACCCCGAGATCGAGATCGTCGGCGAAGCCGCCACGGTGCGATCCGCCCGCGAATTGCTCGCCGCGGCCGACTACGGCCTCGTTTTTCTCGATATCCAGCTCCTCGGCGGCAGCGGCTTCGACCTCGTGCCGAGCGTGCGCCCCGGCGCGCGCATCATCTTCGTCACCGCCCACAATCAGCACGCGATCCGCGCCTTCGAGGTCAACGCCCTCGACTACCTGCTCAAACCCGTCCGCGCCGAACGCCTCGCCCAGGCGCTGGTTCGTCTCGCCCCGCCGGCCGCCGTCGTGTCCGCCGCACCGGGCGCCGCCGATCCCGCCGCCGACCCCGGTGCCCCCGCGCCCGGCGGCCTCGCCCTCCGGCCCGACGACATCATCCACCTCAGCTCCGGCACCGCCGCGCGCTTCGCGCCCGTCACGGACCTGTGCGCCATCGAAGCCGAGGAGAACTACTCGCTCGTCCATCTCGCCGACCACAGCAGCATTCTGGTGCGCCGCAGCCTGAAGGCCTGGGAGGAAATCCTGCCGCCAACGCACTTCCTCCGGGTGCACCGCACCGCGATCATCAATCTCGCGCGTCTCACCGGCTACCGGCGCGACGCGCAGAAATCGGTGCAGCTCACCGTGCACGGCGTGACCAACCCGATCCCGGTCGGACGCATGTTCTGGGCCGACCTGCGCGCCCGCCTGCCGGGCACGATGATCGCCGCCGGCGAGTGACACCGCCCGCCCCGCGGTCCGGAGCGGCGGGCGGGTGGGCGTCCCGGCCGCGAACGGTGGGCGCGTGCGCCGGGCTGGCGTCCGGGGGCGAAAGCGGTGGGCCGGGGCGTCCCTGCGCCTCCATGGCGCCCGCCCGGGCAGTAGCGCGACCGCCGACGCCGCGCGTTTTCAAAAACGTCCGCGCCCTCGGGACCAAGCGCCAACGACGGCAGCCCGCGCCCCAACCAACGCCCGCTCCCCGCGACCCGCGCCGAGGTCCTGGCCGACCCGCGCACCGTGCGCCTCGCGCTCCCCGACCTCGCCCCCACGCACATCATCGAAGTCACCGCCCGCCTGCCGGACACAACGGGCATCGAAGTCGAACGCGCGATCAGCGGCACGATCCATAGGGTGCCGGACTTTGCTGTCCATTGATGCAACACTGGGGCCTCGTCGGCGCCGGCGCGCTGGTTGGCTACGAGGGTTCCCGCGTCAGACTTTCTTGAAAATGCCTCCAAGGATGAACTCGAGTTCTGGTTTTTTTTCGCCGGTCTCTGGACAGGAAATTTCGCGACAGCACCCCACAGCCTTCTCTCTAGTTGAAACGACTGAGCAGAATCGCTGCGCTTTTGAAGGCTTATCGAGACTGTTCGGAATCACGTCCGGATAGTAGCTTTCGATGTCACCCCTTTCGAGAATGAAGACGCCGTGGCGTCGCAAGGCCGCGAGCAGTTTGTTTTTAGCAGTGGCCAATGCAGTATCTTCAGCCAGCTTGAGAAGCTCACGCCGCTGATTTTTCTGCTCCCAAGCGAAAAACTCAGCCACCGCCGTTTCGAGCTGCGGAAAGCGATTGGGATCCTGCTCGAATCCCTTCCGGGCATCCCGGACTTTCTCCCACAGCTTCGGGAGAGCGGTCTTGTCATGGGCATCCTTCACTGCCTTGGCTTTCGGCAGAGGCGCTGGACCTGCCTCCGCGATCACTCGGCTGATTTCGGTGTTAATGCTTTGATGCAACGATTTCAGTTCGTCACTAGGATCCAAGTGTTCAAAACCCTCGCTCAGAATATCAAGGTCACC
>JBILLY010000390.1:0-5127 GCA_044375835.1 Opitutaceae bacterium | reverse complement strand
GCAGTCCGACACCCGCACCGCGGGCTGGCGCGGCGCGGCCGATCCCGCGCAGGCCGACCAGCTCATGGTCTGGAGCGGCAGCGTGTGGTTCGCGTTCTATTTCAACACGGCGAACAACCGCTGGCAGCTGGCCGGCGATCCCGCGAGCCGCGACGGCTATGTGATCAAGGCCGGCACGCCCGTCTTCGTGCAACGCCGCGTCGCCGGCGCGACCGCGGCGGACAAGACCGTGGTCTTCCCCGCGCAGGTGCCGTGAACGGCCCGGGCTGCCGCACCGCCCCGTCGCTCCCGCTTTGGCCGATGATCCGCGTCGTCCGCCCGCTCCTGCTGGCCGCGCTCATCGCCCTGCTGGCCGCGCCGCCCGCCGCCGCGCAGATCGTGCCCTGGCTCGAAGCCGAACTCGTCGCGGGCCCCGTCGAGCCGACCGCCGACGGCGAGCGTCGCGTCGCCCAACCGCGGCCCGATGAGCCCGCGGTGGCGGCCGACGCGCCTGATGTCGCGCGCGACCCCGCTGCCGCGGCGCCGGAGCGTCGCCGCCGGATCGAGCGCCGCGCCCGGCAAATCGAGTCCGCGGCGATGGCGGAGACTCCGGTGTGGTTCGATCCGCGCGACGAGCCCGTGCTCTTCGCCGCGTTGTCGGAGCCGGCCACGATCCTGCTTTCGAATTTCGCGGGCAACGGCGCCGACGGCGCGGTGCGGTCGAGCACGACCTGGGTCGGCCAGACGACGCAGCAGGCCGAGACCCTCGTCGTCGCCGGCACGGCGCGCGACGATAACGGTTGGGGTGCCACGGGCCTTTCGCTCAACGCGGGCGCAATGCTCTACCTGAATATCACCGCGCAGCGCGACGCGGGGAATCTCGCGCCGACGCTGTTCGTGCAGTTCGAGGACCTGAGCCTGCGGACGAAGATCGTGTCGGTGAGCACGGCGCAGTTTGCGCTCGGGTCGCAGACGCTGGTGCAGATCCCGCTGAACGGTTGGACGATCGATTTCGGGCCGAGCCAGATCACGGGCTGGAGCCTCGGCGGCGGCAGCGTGGGCACGACGGATTTCCGCATGACCTTCGATTCGCTGTCGCTCACCGCGACGGCGATTCCCGAGCCGGCCACCGTGGCGTTGCTCGCGGCGACCGCAGCGCTGGGTGCGACGGCGTGGCGACGGCGCAAGTCGGGCGCAAGTCTGCAGGCGCCGCGCCCGGGGTCGCGCGATTGATGTCCAAAGCACAACGTTTTTTGGATTCTGCAGGGCTCGACCGTGGTCGATGCCCAGCTCGTATCGCCTGTAGGACGGCCCGAGCAAGCTCAGGCCCTACAGTCCGAAAACCACGGGACGATGGGATGGCGCGAGCCGAACAGGGCGGGGCTGGTCCACGCTCGAGGGCGTCCACGAGGGACGCCCCTACTCAAATCGGAAGGCGGTGGGGTCGCACCTGTCCGGCACTTGCCCGCCCGGCGGCCTACTCGGCCTTGACCGGGGGAGGGAGGCCGCGGAGGGCGCGGGGCTTGTCGTCGCCGGAGATGCCGGTCGCGGCGCTCGTCAGACTCGCCATGTATTCCACGACGTCGCGGAGCTGCGTCTTGGTGAGGATCGAGCCGTAGATTTCCGGCATGCCGCTCGGGGCGCCCTCGCGCTTCACGATGTCGGCCTTCTTCACCTCGACGAGTTTGTTCTCGGTGTTGCGCAGGGCGAGCACGGTGGCGGTCTCGCTCGCGACGACGCCGGCGGCGCTGTCGCCGTTCTTCAACGTGACGACGATGGTGTCGAAGCCGGGGGCGATCTTGGCGTTGGGTTTCACGATCGCTTCGAGCAGGTATTCGCGGGTTTGTTTGGCGCCGATACCGGCGAGGTTGGGGCCGGCGTCGCCGCCTTCGCCGCCGGCGCGGTGGCAGCGGATGCAGGCGAGCACGGGCTGCGTGTCGAAGATTCGCTTGCCGCGCTGCGCGTCGCCGCCTTCGAGGGCGACGCGGTAGGGCGCGAGCGGGTCGGTCGAGGTCGCGAGGGTAGCTTCGCGTTTCTCGAGGAGCGCCTTGAGTTCGGGATTGCTGCGGCGACCGGCGGCATTGAGCAGGTCGAGTTGGACGGAGGCGGGAATTTTGCCGGCTTCTAGGGCTTTGACCTGATCGAGCAGGAGGCCGTCGGCGGTGGCGTGGCGGGAGAAGCCGAGCGTGCGGTAGGCGGTGCGTTTTTCCTCGGCGGTGCCCTGGGTGACGAGGTTGGCGATGACGGGGGCGGCGGTGTCGGGCGAGAGGCGCGAGGCGATGGGCAGTGCGGCGAGGCGGAGCTCGGAGGACTTGGACGCGCCGGCGAGCTTAACGGCTTCGGCGAGGCGCTGGTCCTTCACCTTGTCGAGGGTGGCGAGCGCGGCGGCGCGAGTGGCGCCGGCCTGTTTTTCGTCGGCGACCATCGCGAACAGCGTGTCGGAGGCGCCGGCGACTTCGAGCGACTGGAGCGCGTCGAGCGCGGCGGATTGGACGACGGACGGCGTGCCGGGGGCGAGGAGCGTGGCGGCGATCTTGGCGAGAGCGTCGACGGCGACGGCGCGGTCGCGGGTGGGGCTGGAGGTCGGACGGAAGATGCCGACGAGGCGGTCGCGCTGGAGGGGCTTGGGCCACTGGGCGAGTTGCGCGATGGCCTCGGCGCGGGCCTTGGCGGGGGCGTCGCTGCGCGCGGCGTAGGCGGCGAGCACGGCGGCGTCGGCGGGGGTGCCGAGGCGGAAGCGGGCGTTGAGGGCGCGGAAGAGGAGCGACTCGTCGGCGAGGCCGGGGCGGTCGAGCAGCGCGGCGACAGCGGCGTAGCCTTCGACGACGGGGACGTCGTTGATGGCGATGACGGCTTCGCGGACGAGCGCGGGGTCGGAGTCGCCGAGGAATTTCACGAGCTCGGGGCTCTTGAGACGGCGGAGGGCGAGGAGCGCGCCGAGGCGGGCGGCGGGCGAGGCATCGGTGATGGCGGCGACGAGGGCGGCGGGATTGTTGCTGCCGACGAGTCCCATCACGAAGGCGTGGCGGAGGGCAGCGTCCTCGTTGTTGTTGGCGCGGAGGGCGGCGAAGAGGGCGGCGGCGGCGCGGGGTTGGGCGACCTTGCCGAGGGCCTGGGCGGCGAAATATTTCACGCGCGGCGCGGGATCGGCGAGGGCGGCGATGAGGGCATCGGTGTCGGCGACGCTGCGGGCGCGGCCGAGGACGTTGACGGCCTGGGCGCGGACTTCGTCGTCGGCGTCGCGGAGGAGCGCGCGGACGGGCTTCAGCGCGGCGTCGTTCTTGGCGGCGAGTTGGCCGAGGGCCCAGAGCGCGTGGCGGCGGGCGAGGGGCGAGGCATCGGTCTTGGCGGCGACGTCGGCGAGGGTGCCGAGGCTCAGCGGGCCGCGGTCGGCGAGTTCGAACTGGGCTTCGAGGCGCACGCGCCAGTCGGCGTGGGCGAGGAGCTTGGCGAGTTCGGCCGGCGTGCGCTTGGTCCAGTCGCCGCCGATGAGGGCCTTGGTTTCGGCGAGAATCGGGTCTTTTTCGTGCTTGGGATCGGAGATGGCGTAGATGCGGCCGCGTTTCGATTTCGGCCAGCCGTCGGCCCAGTCGGAGGTATAGAGGCGGCCGTCGGGGCCGAATTTGACGTCGGTCGGGAGCGCGTTGGTGAGGAAGGGCTTCGCGTCTCCAATTTCATAGGACGCGCCCTTCGGCTTCACGGTGTAGGTGTAGATGCCGGAGCGGGCGATGGCGCCTTTGAAGTGGGTGATGAAGAGGTGGCCGCGGTAGGAGGGGTTGAGGCCGGTGCCGGGGTAATACTCGATGCCGGAGGGGCCGTCCTCGAGGTTGCAGACGGGCGGGACGATGTAGGCGGGCTGGCCGGGGTGGCGCTGGTGCCAGAGGCGCTCGCTGTTCCAGGGGCCGGCTTTGCCGAGCGGGGCGAACTGGTAGCCGATGCGCCAGCCGCTGTCGCCGCCTTCGAGCACATGGACGAGGCGCTCTTCGTCGCCGTTGTCGCAGTCGTTGTCGCCGGTGAGGAGGTCGCCGTATTCGTTGAAGACGAGGGACTGGGGATTGCGCAGGCCGGAGGCGACGAGCTCCATGCCGGTGCCGTCGGGGTTGCAGCGGTAGATGGCGCCCTCGTCGGGCGTGTGGATCGTGGTGCCCTCCTTGGTCGTCACGGTGGCGCCGCGGTCGCCGTTGGAGAAGTAGAGTTTGCCGTCGGGGCCGAAGACGAGGCCGTGGAGATCGTGGCCGGTGAAGTTGAAGCGCACGCCGTAGCCGCGGCTGATCTCGGTGCGGGTCTCGGCTTTCTTGTCGCCGGTGAACTGCCACACGCTGGGAATGTTGGTGAAGTAAACTTTGCCGCGGCGGGCGAGGACGCCGGAGGCGATGCCGTCGAGGGCGTTGTTGAAACCGTCCGCGTAGACGTAGGACTTGTCGGCGGTGCCGTCGCCGTCGGAATCCTCGAGGAGGCGGACGATTTCGCCCTCGATGGAGAGTTCCTTTTCGCCGGCGGCGCCGAACTTCTCGCGGACGAGTTTCACGCGGTCCTCGACGGTGCGGGAGGCGAGCTCGAATTCGAGATACCACATGTAGTCGCGGATATCCAAAACGCTGGAGCGGTAGCGGTAGGTCTCGGCGACGAAGATGCGGCCCTTCTCGTCGAAGTTGAAAGCGACGGGATTGGCGAGCATGGGCTCGGCGGCCCAGAGTTTCGCTTCGAGGCCGGCGGGCAACTTCATGCGCTTGATCGCCTGGAGGCCCTCGTCGGAGGCCGGGGCGATATCGGGCGTGGGCTTGCGCGAGCCGGCGTTGAGAATCTTGCCGGTGACGGGGGACTTGGCGTCGTCGTCGGCCGCGGCATCGGCGGCGCGGGCGGCGGGCACGGCGAGCGAGGAGAGAGCGAGAGCGGCGGCGGACGCGGCGAGCCGGAGGGCGCGGAGGGCGGTGGGACGATTCATGCGGGGAAAAAGGGGAAAGGCGCAGACGCTGGCGGCGGGGCGCGGCGAGGCAAGACGGGCGCGCGACGAAAAAGGGGCGCGCAACGGACTACCCCGAACGGGGGAGGGCGGGCGGACGGGGTGCGGAGGGCGCGCGGGAAAGTCTGCTGTCTTGTTTTCCGGCGGGTCGCGGGTAGGGTCGGCGCATGAGCACCGTCGAACAG
>JBILLY010000420.1:0-4853 GCA_044375835.1 Opitutaceae bacterium | reverse complement strand
CCACGTCGAATTCCGCCTTGTGCCGGAAAAACTCGGCCGGCGGCGCCTTCACCCGCTCCACCCGGATGCCGTTCAGCTGCGTCGCGCGCAGCCACGCCACCGCCGCCTCCACCGCCGCGCGCACCTCCGTCGACGGCGCCGTCTGCCGCATCAGAAACCGCACGACCTCCGTCGTATCCGCCGGCGACACGCACGGCAGCTCGAACGTCCGCGCCCCCGTCGTCGCGAGGGTCACTTCGTCGTGCTGCTGTCCCCAGCCCGTCGCGCGCCCGTCCGCGCCGCGCACCTGCATCCGCAGCAGGCAATCCATCCCCCGCGCCGTCGCCTCCGCCGCCCGCGCCCGCTCCGCCGCGCCGAGCCACGCCCAGTGCGGCGCGCCGTCCGCCGCGTCCTTCAGCACGTTGAGGATGCCGATCATCACGCCGTCGTTGAACGTGATCCGCTTCGCGATCGTCCCGCCCTTCGGCCACCACTGCGGGAATCCGCCGTTCGGATACTGCGAGGCCAGCATGAACGCCAGTCCGCGCGCCGCGCCCTCGCGGAAACGCGCCTCGCCTGTCAGCGCCGCCGCCCGCGCGAGGTAGTCCGTCTGCGTGTGCGTCGTGTGGTTGTCGTAGCTCGTGTCGGTGTTGGCCCGCGTGTCGCGGATGAGTTTCTTCTGCGCCTCGGTCAGCACCGCCAGCATGTCGTAGTCCTTGGGCCAACCGCCGTTCTCCCGCTGGAAGAGCAGCACGTTGTCCGCGATTTCGCGCACCTGGTCCGGCGCATACGCCGGCTGGTTCGGCTCCGCCTGCATGAGGCGCTCCGGCTGATTGATGTTGCGCCAGTGGTGCGCCGAGTCGCCGAACCCCGACGGATCCACCGGCGCCGCCTTCGCGCCCGGCCGCGCCGTCGCTCCCGCCCCGGTCGCCGCCCCCGCGCCCAGCAGGACCAGCACCGCGCACACCGCCGCCGTCGCCCGCCGCGCGCTCATTTCGGAAACGCCGCCCCGCCGAGCTCGCGCCACACCTTCTCCGCCTGCGCCGTCAGGTTGCCCGGCACAAACCGCGCGATCGCCGCGATCTTCTTCAGCTCAGCCGCCAATTCCGGCACCGCCGCCTTCGCTTCCGCCGGCGTGCGCCCCGCCTGCAGGTGCGCCCGCATCCGCTTCTGCAACTCCGCCAGATACTGCTGCTGCTCCGCCAGCACCTCCGGACCGCCGATCGGCCCGTGCCCCGGCACCACCGTCAGGGGCTTCAACGCCTTCGCCGCATCGAGCGTCTTGATCCACTCCGCGACGTCCCCGTCCGCGAGGTAGTTGTGCGGACCGTTCACGCACGCGTCGCCCGTGAAGAGGATCCGCTCCTTCGGCAGCCACACGAAGCCGTCGCCCTTCGTGTGCGCCACGCCCAGCCACTTCAGCTCCACCCGCCGCGTCCCGTCGTCGAAGACCATCTCCCGCGGAAACAGCAGCGCCGGCGGCTTCAATTTCGTCGCCGCCACGTCGGGACGGTTCTTCGCCGCACTTTCCCAGCGCCCCGGCGTCCCGCCGAAAAATCCCGTCTCCGCCGCCCGCATTTCAAGCAGCGCCCCCTCGCTCGCCACGATCGTCGCGCCCGCGTCCGCCCACAGCTGGTTGCCGTAGGCGTGGTCGCCGTGGTGGTGCGTGTTGAAGGCAAACTTCACCGGCTTGTCCGCCGTCGCCTTGATCTTCGGCATCACGACCTGCGCGCCCGACGGAAAGTTCGCCTCGATCACGAGCACGAAGTCCGAGAACACGATCCAGCCGTTGTTGCTGTGCCCCCGCCGGATGTCGCCTTGGTGGAAATACACTCCCGGCGACACTTCCTGCACCGTGTCGATCTGGGCCGCCGCGCCGGCCGCCGCCGCGCAAAACACCGCGGTCCGCGCCGCGCCGCCGAAGGAAAATTTCGTCATGGGATAAAGGGGTGCCGCCGACACCACCCTCCGCCCGCCTCCCACGCAAAGCCAAAACCCCGCGCGCGCCTCCCTCGCCGCCCCTCCGCCCGCTGCGCCCCTCGCCCTCCCGTCGTCGCCCGCGCGCCCGTCGCCCCCGGAACGCCCGCGCCTCCCTTGACCCACCGCGCCGCCTGCGCCGCACTCGCGCCATGCCCGCCCCGCTTTCCCGCCGTCGTTCCCCGCGCCTCCGCGGCCTCGTCCTCGTTCTGCTCCTCCCCTCGGCCGCGCTCCCCGCCGCCGACCCGCCGCCGGCCCAACCCGTCTCCGCCGCCGGCTCCACTGCGCGGCCCGCCGCCGCCCCGGCCGCACCGGCCCCGCGCCTCCGCCCCGCCCACTGGGCCGCCCCGCTCATCAACACCACCCTCGAAAACGCCTACCGCGTCTCCGCCGACCTCTACCGCTGCGAGCAGCCCGACGAAAAAGACATCCCCGACCTCCGCGCCCTCGGCATCCGCTCCATCCTGAATCTCCGCCGCTACAACACCGATCCCGCCGCCCTCGCCCGCGCCGGCTTTACCCTCCTGCTCCAGCGCATGGAAGCCGACGACCTCACCGTCGACGACCTCGTCGCCGCGCTCCGCCAGATCCGCACCGCCCCCAAACCCGTGCTCGTCCACTGCTGGCACGGCAGCGACCGCACCGGCTCCGTCGTCGCCGCCGCGCGCATCGTATTTGAAAACTGGACACCCGCCGCCGCCCTCGACGAGCTCCGCCACGGCGGCTTCGGCTACCACGAGAACTGGTTTCCCAACATCATCCGCCTCTTCGAAACCCTCGACGCCGCGGACCTCCGCCGCCGCGTCCTCGCGCCCTGAGCCCTCGGGCCGTCGCCCCGTCCGCCGCGCCGTCCCTCCCCGCATCAGCGCAGCCATTCGCAAAAACCGCGCAGCCCGCCGTCCCCGCTTCCCCTACCCTCTCCCCTTCCGTCCGCGTCCCCGACCCGCGTCCGCCACCCACCAGCCCGCCTCTCCCGTCCTTCCGCCTTTCGCCTTTCGCCTTTCGCCTTCCGCCGTCTTCCCGCTTTTCCGCCGCTCCCGCCTTTGCCTTTGACCGTCCTGCGCGCCGCACCTTTTCTCCTTCACTCCATTTTCCGCTCGCCACCGCCGCTGCCTCCCACCGGAACCGATTCCCCTTTTCCTCACCATGTCCGCCGCGAAACCGACCATCATCTACACCCAGACCGACGAGGCTCCCGCGCTCGCCACCTACTCGCTCCTGCCGATCGTCCAGGCGTTCACCAAGCACGCCGGCATCGCCGTCGAGACGCGCGATATCTCCGTCGCCGGCCGCATCCTCGCCGCCTTCGCGGACCAGCTCCCGGCCCACCAGCGCGTGTCCGATGCCCTCGCCGAACTCGGTGCGCTCACCCTCAAGTCCGAGGCCAACATCATCAAGCTCCCCAACATCAGCGCCTCCGTCCCGCAGCTGAAAGCCGCCATCGCCGAGCTCCAGGCCAAGGGCTACGCGCTCCCCGATTTCCCCGAGGTCGCCGCGACCGACGCCGAGAAAAACGCCAAGGCCCGCTACGCCAAAGTCCTCGGCTCCGCCGTCAACCCCGTCCTCCGCGAGGGCAACTCCGACCGCCGCGCCCCCAAGGCCGTCAAAGACTACGCCCGCGCCCACCCCCACTCCATGGGCAAGTGGTCCCCCGACTCCAAAACCGCCGTCGCCACCATGGGCCGCGACGACTTCTTCTCCAACGAGAAGTCCGTCACCGTCCCCGCCGCCACCGACGTGAAGATCGCCTTCCACGGCGCCGACGGCTCGACCAAGGTCCTCAAGGAAAAGACCCCGCTCAAGGCCGGCGAGATCCTCGACGCCACCGTCCTCCGCAAAGCCGCCCTCGTCGCCTTCCTCGAAACGCAGATCGCCCGCGCCAAGGCCGACGGTGTCCTCTTCTCCGTCCACCTCAAGGCCACCATGATGAAGGTCAGCGACCCCATCATCTTCGGCCACGTCGTCCGCGTCTTCTTCAAAGACCTGCTCGCCAAACACGCCGCCACCTTCGCCGCCCTCGGCGTCGACCTGAACAACGGCTTCGGCGACCTCCTCGCCAAGATCGCCACCCTCCCCGCCGACCAGAAGGCCGCCATCGAGGCCGACATCGCCGCCGCCTACGCCGCCGGCCCCGCCCTCGCCATGGTGAACTCCGACAAGGGCATCACCAACCTCCACGTCCCCAGCGACGTCATCGTCGACGCCTCCATGCCCGCGATGATCCGCACCTCCGGCCAGATGTGGAACGCCGCCGGCAAGGCCCAGGACACCCTCGCCGTCATCCCCGACAGCTCCTACGCCGGCGTCTACCAGGCCGTCATCGAGGACTGCAAAAAACACGGCGCCTACGATCCCCGCACGATGGGCACCGTCCCCAACGTCGGCCTCATGGCCCAGGCCGCCGAAGAATACGGCTCCCACAACAAGACCTTCGTCGCGCCCGGCGCCGGCTCCATCCGCGTGACCGACAGCACCGGCGCCGTCCTCCTCGAGCACACCGTCGCCGAGGGCGATATCTGGCGCGCCTGCCAGACCAAAGACGCCCCGGTGCAGGACTGGGTGAAACTCGCCGTCTCCCGCGCCCGCCTCTCCGCCACGCCCGCCATCTTCTGGCTCGATGCCGCCCGCGCCCACGACGCGCAACTCATCGCCAAGGTGAACAAGTATCTGCCGCAGCACGACACCGCCGGCCTCGACATCAAGATCCTCGCCCCCGCGGACGCCTGCCGCGCCACCGTTGCGCGCCTCCGCGCCGGCCAGGACACGATCAGCGTCACCGGCAACGTCCTCCGCGACTACCTCACCGACCTCTTCCCCATCCTCGAAGTCGGCACCAGCGCCAAGATGCTCTCCATCGTCCCGCTCATGAACGGCGGCGGCCTCTTCGAGACCGGCGC
>JBILLY010000279.1:0-6170 GCA_044375835.1 Opitutaceae bacterium | reverse complement strand
CGCGACGTTCCCCCATCCCACCATGAAATTGCTTTTGAAAATCCTGGGCGGCCTCGCGGCCGCGATCGTCGCGCTGCTGTTGGCGGCGTTTTTCTTCCCGCGGGAGTATCGCATCGAGCGCACCATCACGATCAACGCGAAGCCGGAGACCGTGTTTGCGCTGTGCGGCGATCTGGGGCGTTGGAAGGACTGGGGGGCGTGGCAGGAACGCGATCCCGGCATGAAAATCACCCAGTCGGAGAAGACGACCGGGGTCGGCGCGTGGAATGCCTGGATCAGCAAATCGGAAGGCAACGGCAAGATGACGATCACCGCCTACGAGCCGTTGAAGCGCGTCGTCTACAACCTCGAGTTCCCGGACATGGGGATGGGGTCGATCGGTTCCGTGACGTTGGAATCGGCGGGCGCGGGCGTGAAGGTCATCTGGGTCGATGCGGGCGATCTCGGCATGAATCCGATGAGCCGGTGGTTCGGCCTGTTTTTGGACAAGATAATCGGGCCCGATTTCGAGCGCGGCCTGGTCAACCTGAAGCGGCTGGCGGAAACCGGGAAATGAAGCCGGCGTTTGCGGCGCTGAAACCGCGGCTGCTCGGGCCGCCGCCGCGCACGCTCGCGGCGGCGGAGAGCCTGACGGGCGGGCGCGTGCAGGCGCGGGTCGCGGAGATTTCCGGGGCGTCTGGGTTTTTTCTCGGCGGGGTGACGGCGTATACGCTGGCGCAAAAAGTGAAACTGCTCGGCGTGGACCGGGCGCACGCCGCCCGCGTGAACTGCGTGTCGGCCCGCGTGGCGCAGGAGATGGCGGCGGGGGCGTGCCGGTTGTTCGGCGCGGACGTGGCGGTGGCGACGACGGGGTATGCGGAGCGGTTTGCGGCGGAGGACGGCGCGGTGATCGAGCCGATGGCGTGGTGGGCGATCGCGGCCCGGGATCGGCGCGGGCGCGCGCGGGCGGTGCGGCACGGGCGCGTGGAGTGTCCCGGTGCGACGCGGACGGATACGCAGCAGTTCGTGGCGGACGCGGTGCTCGGCGCGCTGGTGACGTGGCTGGAGACGGAGGGGGGCGTTTAGCTGAGAGAGCCGAGAGCTGAGAGCGGAACGGCGGGCGGTTCGCGGAGCGGCGGTGCCGGCGAGAGGCGGGCGATTGCCGGGGCGACCGCACGGAAAGATCGATCACGGCCGGGGCCTGGCCGTCGCCGCGACGAAACGCACGGGCAGTCGCGCTCGGCGCGTGCGTCGTTGGCGGCACGCGGCTACGCGACGTGGCGGCGGAGCCAAAGGCCGCCGGCGAGCGTGCAGGCGAACCCCGCGGTGGCGATCTGCCAGGCGGCGATGCCGAGCAGGCGTGGATCGGGGTGATCGCGGTCGCGGAGCTTGGCCACGGCTCCGGCGGCGAAGAGGCCGGTGCCGATCGCGACAAGGGCGCCGGCCAGAAAAAGGGCGCGGCGCCGGGCGCGGGCCGCGGCACCCGCGGGCGGGGTCGAGGGGGCGGGCGAGCCGGACGAGGCCGGAGAGTCGGGCGGGATCGGGCCGGGGTCGGGGTTCACGTGAGCTCGTTCTGGAAGAACTCGATCGATTCGCCGTTGGGGCCGGTGCAGAAGAAGAGTCGCACGGGCACGGGGCCGGCGCCGTTGGTGGTGGCGATCACGACATCCTGCGGCTCCAGCGTGATCGCGTAGCCGGCGGCGCGGAGGCGGGCGGCGGTGGCGTCGAGTTCCGTGGTGCGGAAAGCGAAATGGAAGACGGCGCCGGCGGGCGCGGCGACGTGGTCGGGGTCGTGGAAGAGCTCGATGTAGTTGCCGTCGCCCGTATCCAGCATCAGGGCACGGCGGCCGGTGGAGCGGAGGTTCCAGGCGATCTTTTCGGTGCAGCCGAGCAGATCGCGGTAGAAGGCGAGGGAGCGGTCCCAGTCGCGGGTTTTCAGGCAGACGTGGTGGAAACCGGAGATGGCGGCGGACATGGCGGCGGGAGGCGGCGACGGGGCCGGAAGTGACGCGGAAAAAAGGAGGGGCAGGGCGGCCGGCGCAGCGAGGCGGTGCGGGTGGGGCGCGGGGCGAGAGCGCGTGGCTGCGACCGGAGCGCGAGGCGGGCTGCAGAGGCGGGGCCGAGACTCGCCCTGCCCGCCGTGCACGGCGGACGGATCAGGGCGCGAGCTTCTGGACGAGGGCCATGAGGGGTTTCACCTCGGCGACGGGCTGGACCCAGTCGCTGTAGAGCAGCTCGGGGAGCGTATACTTGGTGTTGTAGAGGGAGAAATTGTGGTCGTCGGCGCGGCTGAGGTGGCCGGCCTTGACCGTGGCGCCGGCGAAGAGGCCGACGGCGCGGGTGTAGGCGAGGAGCGGGGTGCGCAGGATCTCCGCGTTGTTGCGCTCGGCTTCGGCGGCCTTGGGGCCGGCGACGGCCTTGGCGTCGACGCCGACGTTGAAGCGCTGCTTGAAGAGCATTTTCGGGGTAGTGTCGTCGGTGATGATGAAGACGCTCTCGACGGCCTTGGCGCCGAGCTGGAAGCCGAGGCTGGCTTCGCCGGCGTTGAGGAGGACCGGGAGGCTCCAGCGGCCGTCGGGTTTCTTCACCAGAATGACGCCGTAACCGTCCTGCACGCCGAGAAAGAGGCCGGCCTTGAACTGGTTGAGGATGAGGACGGCGCGGGCGCGCTGCCAGACGGCGGGCGGGATGGCGGTTTCGCGGCGGCTCTGGAATTCCTGCAGGATGGCTTCGCAGGATTCGACGCGCTTCACGAGGTCGGCCCGCGAGGGTTCGGCGTGCGCGAGGGCGGTGCCGAAGAGGGCGAGGAGCGACAGGAGCAGGAGTTTCTTCATGGCGGGTCGAGTGGCGGAATTTGGGCGGAGTGTAGGCAGGGGGCTTTGCGCTTGGGAAGCGCGGAGTGGCTCCGGCAGCAGACGGCGGCGGTGGTCGGAAGTGCCCGAAAAAACGTCGTGGCGGGCTGGAACGCGGTCTGCTTACTGCGGGGAGCATGAAATCCCCCGCCCGCCGTTTTTCCGCCTTGGTCGCCTTGTCCCTCGCCGCCGTGACGGTGGCGCGGGCGCATCCGGGTCACGACGGCGACCACGGGCTGGTGTGGGAATTCCGGCATCTGGCCGATCACCCGGGCGCGACGCTGCTGTGCGGCGCGGTGCTCGGGGCGGCGGTCTGGGGCGCGGTGGCGTTGCTGCGCCGGCGGGCGCAGGAGCAGACTCAGAGCTTGCGGGTTTCGGCGCGCAGACGCGGGAACTGAGCGGCGAGCACGGCGCGCGCGGCGCGCAGGGTGTCGCGCAGGCGGATGGTGTCGGGCGCAACGATTTTCAGGCTCCACCCGCCGCGGCGGAGGGCGCTGACGCCGAGCCACACCCCGTCGCGGTGCAGGGCGGCGAGGGCGGGCAGCCACGCCGGCGACGCTGTGGCGGCGGCGGGCGCGATGACGATGGCGTTGGCGAAACAGGTGGTGTCGCCGGTGCCGGCGAGCGCGGCGAGGTCGCGGAGGCCGGCGCCGCTCTGGTCGAAGCGTTCGCGCAGGACGAGTTCGCCGGCGATGCGGACGGTGAGATCGAGCCGGAGGCGGTCCCAGCCCCAGGCTTCGCCGTGGCCGATGCGGCCGGCGACGAGTTGGTCGACGAAGAAGAGGCCGCCGGCGGGCGCGACGTCGACGACGGTGCGTTGGTGGAAACGGGAGCCGCGGTGCGGGACGAGGGGCTCGGGCAGGACTTCGAGCCAGCCGTCGTCGGCGACGGCGAAGGTTTGGACGGAGGCGGCGTCGCCGTCGCGCATGGTGAAGACGCGGCTCGCGCTGGGCGTGGTGACAAGGAGAGCGGCGCCGGGATCGACGGCGATGTGCGATTCGAGGCGGTCGCCGGCGCGGATGCCGGCGGTGGGGTTGACGACCTGGACGACGAGGGTGGCGGCGTCGGGGTCCCAGTAGGATTTGCCGACGTGGAAGGGCGCGCGGAACGATTGCGCGGCGAGGACGGTGCGGCCGTGGTCACGGACGGCGGCGCGGAGCGAGAGGTGGCCGGAAAAGGCGGGGGAGGGGCTAAGTGGCAAGTGACAAGGGGCAAGTGACAAGACGACGGAGCGGGCGCACGGAGGGGCGGAGGCGGGCGAGGTGACGAGTGATGAGTGACAAGTGACGGGTGATGAGCGGCGAGCGGTCGGACGTCAGGCGCGGGGAGTTTGGGCGAAGAGGACGTGGCGCTCGATCCAGGCGATGACGGCGTCGAGGTTGTGCTCGCGTTTGAGGTCGCAGAAGAGAAACGGGCGCTCGCCGCGCTGGATCTTGGCGTCGCGGTCCATGACGCCGAGGTCGGCGCCGACGAGCGGGGCGAGGTCGATTTTGTTGATGATGAGCAGATCGCTGTGCCGGATGGCGGGGCCGCCTTTGCGGGGGATTTTGTCCCCTTCGGCGACGTCGATGACGTAGATGAAGGCGTCGACGAGTTCGGGGGAGAAGGTGGCGGTGAGATTGTCGCCGCCGCTCTCGACGAGGGTGAGCTGGAGGTCGCCGGCGAACTTGGTCTCGAGGGCGCGGCAGGCCTGCTCGTTCATGGTGGTGTCGTCGCGGATGGCGGTGTGCGGGCAGCCACCCGTCTCCACGCCGGCGATACGCTCGGGCGGGAGCGCGCTGTGGCGGATGAGAAACTGCGCGTCTTCGGAGCAGTAGATGTCGTTGGTGACGACGGCCATCGACCAGCGCGTGCGCAGGCGCTGGCAGAGCTTGAGGCAGAGCATGGTTTTGCCGGAGCCGACGGGGCCGCCGATGCCGATACGGGGAGGACGGGACATACGGGAAGTGACGGGTGATGAGTGGAAATCAGGAGATGAACATGCGGGCGTCGGCGCTTTCGTGGCGGGCGGCGGCGATGTCGAGCCAGGGGTTGAACCAGCCGATCTCGTCGCGCGGGGTGGTGACGGCGGCGGCGATGAGGTCGGGCGCGGCGGCGAGGGCCTCGGTGAGGAGGCTTTGGGCGCCGTTTTGGCCGAGGCGGAGGAGCTTCATGGCGGCGGCGAGCAGGGCGCCGAGCGACGTGTAGGCAACGCCGGCGAGGACGGCGGGGAGGGGGGCGCCGAGCACGCGGCCTTCGAGGGCGGCGGAGAGGGCGGAGGAGGCGGGCCAACCGGCGGCGGCGGCGCGGCGCAGGTAGTCCTGCGCGAGCGGGGAGGCGTGGAGCGTGGCGACGAGTTCAGCGCGCTGGCGGCCGATGTTTTCGGAGGCGAGGCGGGCCTCGCGGGCGGGGCGCAGGGCGGACGAAAGCAGGCTGAGTTCGCCGATGGCGGTCCAGTCGGGGCCGGCGAAGGCGTGCCAGGCGTGCGCGGCGAGGGGGAGTTCGGCGTGGCGGAGGGCGGGGAGGGCGGAGCGGAAGACGAAGTCGCGGAGTGTGGCGCGGTCGCGCACGACGCCGAGTTGGACGAGGCCTTCGAGGCCGAAGGAATGGGCGTAGCTGCCGGTGGGGTAGTAGGAGTCGCCGGCCTGGAGCAGGCCGCAGAGCCAGCGGGCGAGCGCGGGATCGGCGGCGGGCGGAGGCGGCGGCAGGTCGGCGGCGGACACGGCGAAAATCAGTGGCGGTGGCTGGGGCCGAGTTCCTGCGGGGCGGCGGGGCCGCGGGCGAAACGGCCGGGGCGGAAGACGGCGACGGCGGTCGTATACGGAATCTGGATGCGCTCGAAGAGGCGGCGGACGGCGGGTTCGTCGGGGGCGAGCAGGCGGTCGGGCTCGGCGCTGAGCTCGAGGTGGAGGTTGCCGACGGCCCAGCCGATGCCGGCGGCGGCGGAGGGCGCGAGGGCGAGGGAGACGACGAGGACGGGCTCGGGGGTTTGGCGCACCATGTAGCGGGCGCGGTCGGTGCGGTGGACGAGGTCGCCGGGGCGGAGCGGCGACTCGAGTTCGAAGCCGAATTCGGTGCCGTCGGCGGCGGTGCCGCGCCAGAGGCGTTTGGCAAGGACGAGGCGGTCGGCGCGGACGTCGACCTCGGCGAGGGAGGTGTCGGCGGCGGCGGGCGCGAGGGGTTGGCGGACGAGGACGAGCATGGTCACGCGACGGGCGGAGGCGCCGGGAGGCAGGCGGTCGGGCGCGCGGGGTTGCGAGGTGGTGTCGATCGCAGGAGAATTGGCCGCAAAAAGACGCAAAGAGCGGAGGGCGATGGGACGGCTGAAGGCGCCTATAGGCGCGCGGGAGATTTTGACCG
>JBILLY010000278.1:0-6172 GCA_044375835.1 Opitutaceae bacterium | reverse complement strand
CGCGCGGCGCGGCGACGACCCGGTCTACTTTCACGGCGGCGGCACGGGCGGGTTCCGCTCCTACCTCGAGATCGTGCCGACCCGCGGCACCGCGCAGGTGCTGCTGCTCAACAACGACGATCCCGATCCCGGTGCCATCGTGGCCGGCGTGCTGCGGCCGAAGCCCGCGGCCGCCGCGACGGCGGCGGCGGCATCCACTCCGGCGGCGGCCGCCGCGGCGAAGCCGGCGACCCGCGCGGAAACGCCGTTGCCGCCCGGGAAGGCCAAGGACTACGTGGGCGTCTACGCGCTCGACGAGCGCGCGCGCTTCACGGTCGCGGTGGATGCGCAGGGCCGGCTCCGGGTGAGGCTCACGGGGCAGGGCTTTTCGCCGGTTTTCCACGCGGGCAACGACCGCTTCTTCGCGCGCGTGGTGGCGGCGGAGTTTCAGTTTGCCCGCGATGCGGCCGGCGCGGTCGTCGCGCTGACGCTGCATCAGAACGGCCGGGAACTGCCCGCCAAGCGCGACGCGGCGGCTTCGGCGGCGGCGCCGGCGCTGCTGTTTCCGGCCGCCGCCGAACTCAAGGCCTACGCGGGGCGCTACCAACTCACGCCGGCGCTGGTGTTCGAGGTCTCCGCCCGGGGCGACATGCTGCTCGTGAAACTCACCGGGCAGCCGGCGCTCCCGGTCTTCGCGTTGCGCGCCGACCACTTCGTCTACGACGGCGTGCCGGCGGCGTTGACCTTCGAGCGCGATGCGGCCGGCGGCGTCGCGGCCGTGACGCTGCACCAGAACGGTCTCGACCAACGCGCGCCGCGCCTCGCCGCCGACGCCGACGCGAAGAAGTGACGCTCCGCGGAGCGCGCCGCCGCGTTGCCGCTTTCCACCCCAACCCCTGTCCGCGCGCCGTCCGGCGCGTCCGCACCATGATCTCTTCCCCGCTCGGTTCCTTTCCGCGTCGCGTGCGTCGCGCCGGGTCGCCGCGGGGATGGATCGTGCTGTGCGCAGCGATGCTGGCGACGAGTGTCGGACGGGCGGCGGAGTGGCGCACGGTCACGGTGCCGGGACTCGCCGAGGTCGACTCCACGGCGGCGGCGACGACGCGGTCGGCGGCCTTCGACACGGACGGCGGGAGTTTCGCCTGGTATCGCGCGTGGGTGAAGGTGCACGACAGCTTTTTCACGAAGCACGAGCGCAACCTCTTCGAGGAGTCGGTGAGCGTGAACCTGCGCGACGTCGCGGACGCGCACGAAGTTTTCGCCAACGGGGTGTCGCTCGGGCGCGGCGGGGAGTTTCCGCCGGCGTTCCGGTCGGGGCGCGGCGAGATCCACCGGCACAAAGTGCCCGTGGGCACGCTGCGCAAAGGCGAGTGGAACGAGATCGCGGTGCGCGTCTACCGGCGGGGCGGCGCGGGGGGCTTCGCGGGCGAGGCGCCGTTCGTGATGAACTACTTCATGGAGTGCGTGCTGGCGGGGCCGTGGGAGTTTACCCGCGATGCCGATGCCGGGCCGGGGCCGGCGCGGACGGAGCGACCGGCGACGGCGGCGTTCGACCAGTTCCGGGAATCGAGCGGCGTGCTCGGGCGGGCGGCGCAAAACGTGACGGGGCCGAAACTCCCGCCGGCCGAGTCGCTGGCCAAGCTGCGGACCGCGCCGGACCTCGCGGTCGATCAGCTGCTGAGCGAGCCGCTGGTGGCGCAGCCGACGCATCTGAGCTACGACGAGCGCGGGCGCCTCTGGGTCACGCAATACCGGCAGTATCCCTATCCCGCCGGGCTGCGGATGGTGAGCCGCGACAAGTATTACCGTTCCCACTACGACCGCGTGCCGCCGCCGCCTCCGCACCACGACCGCGGGGCCGACGTCATCTCGATCCACGAGGACACCGACGGCGACGGCGTCTACGACCGGCACAAGGTCTTCCAGGACGGGCTGAACATGGCCAACGCCGCGGTGCGCGGGCGCGGCGGCGTGTGGGTGATGCACCCGCCGTATCTGTTGTTTTACCCCGACGCCGATTTCGACGACGTGCCCGACGGGCCGCCGGAAGTGCGCCTCCAGGGCTTCGGGCTCGAGGACACCCACTCCGTCGCCAACGGCCTCGTCTGGGGTCCCGACGGCTGGCTCTACGGCGGGCAGGGCAGCACGACCTCGAGCCGCGTGACGCGTCCGGGCCTCGACGCGCCGGACGCCGCCGGCGTCTATTTCGAAGGCTGCATGGTCTGGCGCTACCACCCGGAGACGCGGGCCTTCGAGATCTTCGCGGAAGGTTCGGGCAACACCTTCGGCCTCGAAGTCGACGCCGACGGCCGCCTCTACTCGGGCCACAACGGCGGGCAAACCCGCGGCTGGCACTATGTGCAGGGCGGCTTCTACCTGATGCAGGGCGTGGAGCCCGGGAAATTCGGGCCGCCGCGGCATCCGTTTGCGTTCGGCGATCTGCCGATGATGCGGGCGTTGAATCCCGTGCAGCGCTTCTCGCACTTCGGGGCGTTCGCCGAGGGCACGGCCTTGCCGGCGGCCTACCGCGGGCGGCTGTTCGCGCTCGATCCGCTGCGCAACGAAGTGCTCGACGTCGAGCGGCGGCCGCGCGGCGCGACCTTCGAGACGCGCGACGCGGGCCGCGTGCTGTGGAGCGAAGACGTCGCGTTCCGGCCGCTCTTCATCGTCAACGCGCCCGACGGATCGCTCCACGTGTCGGACATGTATGAATACTACATCGCGCACGGGCAGCACTACCAGAGCCAGATCGACCCCACGACCGGCCGGGTCTACCGGTTGCGCGGCCGCGACGCGGTGCTCGAGCGCGACACGAATCTCGCGGCCAAGACCACGGCGCAACTCGTCGCGCTGCTGGCGCATCCCAACAAGTGGCATCGCGCCACCGCCGCGCGCGTGCTGGGCGAGCGCGCCGATCCGGCGGCGGTCGCGGCGCTGCGCGCGGTGGTCGCGGCGGGCGGCGGCGACGGCGCGCTGGCGGCGTTGTGGGCGCTGCGGCAGATGGGCCGCGACGACGAGGCGGTGGCGCTCGCCGCGCTGCGGCATCCGCACGCGTCGGTGCGCGCCTGGGCGGTGCGCGGGCTCGGGGACCGCCACGGCGCGAGCCGCGGGCTGCATTTGCCCGCGGTCGGAGCCGCGGTGGCGGCGACGGGTTTGCCGGCGGCGACGGCGGCCGCGTTGGTGACGTTGGCGGCGGAGGAGCCGGTCGCGGAGGTGCGCGCGCAACTCGCCGCGACGGCGCGGCGGCTGCCGACGGCACAGGCGCTGGCGGTCGCGGACCCGCTCTTGCGCCGCGACGGCGATACGGACGACGCCTACCTGCCGTTGCTGCTCTGGTGGGTGCTCGAGCCGCACCTCGCGCTGGACCGGGCCGCGGTGCTGGGGCTGTTCGGGGACCGGACGCTCTGGGACGGAACGCTGGTGCAACGGCACATTTTGCCGCGGCTCATGCGGCGCTTCGCGGTCACCGGCCGGCTCGAAGATCTGCGCGAGGCGGCGGGCCTGCTGCGGCTCGCGCCCTCGCCGGCGGAAGCGGCGCAGCTGATGCGCGGGTTCGAGGAGGCGTTCCGCGGGCGCCCGATGACGGGATTGCCCGACGAACTGCTCGCGGCGATGCGCGCGGCGGGGCAGGCGCCGCTGGCGGTGCGGTTGCGCCAAGGCGAGGCGGCGGCGATCGCCGAGGTGCTGGCGCTGGTGCGCAATCCCAAGGCGCGCGCGGACGAGCGGCTGCTTTATGTGGGGCTGCTCGGCGAGGTGCGCCCGTCCGGCGCGCCCGCGGTGCTGCGCGAGATCGCGGCTTCGACCGCGGCGACGCCTCTGCGCAAGGCGGCGCTCGTCGCGCTCCAGAGCGACGAGACGCCGGACCTCGGCGCGTGGGCGATGGGACTTTGGCCGAAGGCCGGCGTGGAGCTGCGCACGACGTTGCTGGCGTTGACGGCAAGCCGCGCGGGCTGGAGTGCGGCGTTGCTCGATGCGGTCGAGCGCGGAGCGCCGGCGGCGGGCGACGTGCCGGCCAACATCGTCGACCGCCTGCGCGCGCACGCCGGCGACCCGGCGCTGGCGGCGCGCGTGGCGCGGATGTTTCCGGCCGCGGCGCCGGCCGGGGCAGGGGAGTTCGAGCGCGAGATCGGGCGCGTCGCGGCGGCGCTGCGGGCGGGCAGCGGCGATCCGTATCGGGGCGAGGCGACGTTTCTCGAGCGGTGCGCGAGCTGCCACACGTTGTTTTTCAAGGGCGGCAAAGTCGGGCCCGACCTCACGCCCTACCAACGCGACCACCTCGGCACGATGTTGCTCAGCATCATCAATCCCGACGCCGAAATCCGCGAAGGTTTCCAATACGTGATCGTGGAGACGACGGACGGCCGGAGCCTGAGCGGCTTTCCCGTGGAGCGCGACCCGCAGGTCGTGGTGCTGCGCGGTCTCGAAGGCGCCGACTTCACGCTCCGCCACGGCGAGATCAAGGCGTTGCGCCCGGTCGGCCGCTCGCTCATGCCGGCGGGATTGCTGGGCGGACTGACGGACCAGCAGCTGCGCGATTTCTTCGCCTACCTGCGCATCTCGCAACCGATCACGCGCTGAAAAAGCGAAGCGCGTCTCCGCCATTTCTCCGAACTGCCCTCCTTCCTTTCTTCCTTCCTCCGCCATGACGACACCGCCCTCTTCCCCGCTCGGCCGACGTGATTTTCTCCAGACCGGCGCCGCTGCGCTCGCGGGCGCGTGCGCGGCCGGAGCTTCGGCGGCGACGGCGGCGTCCGCGGCCGCGCGGACCGGCGACGACTGGCAGCTGACGCGCGTGCGGCTCGACAGCGCGCGGGGCTTTCGCTCGCCGTTCATCGAGGGCTACTGCTCGCACCAGAGCATCGCGGCCGGCGAGACGCTGGAGCTGATGGTGAGCACGGCGCCGGCGCGGGCGTTCACCGTGGAGATTTTCCGGATGGGCTACTACGGCGGACGCGGCGCGCGGCGGGTGGCGCAGTTCGGGCCGTTTGCGGGCAGGGCGCAGCCGGTGCCGCCGGTGGGGGAGAAGCGGCTGCGCGAGTGCCGCTGGGAGCCGTCGACGTCGTTCGCGATCCCGGCGGACTGGCTGAGCGGCGTGTATCTCGGGCGGCTGACGACGGTGCCGTCGGGCGACGAACCGTATTGGCAGAGCTACGTGATCTTCGTGGTGCGCGACCGGCGGCCGGCGGACCTGTTGTTCCAGTGCAGCGACAACACCTGGCAGGCTTACAACCGCTGGCCGGACAGCTATTCGCTCTACACCGATCCCCGCGGGGCGCACGCGGTGGACCTGAGCGTGAGTTTCGACCGGCCCTACGGGAAATACGCGCAGATCTTCGAGCACCCGCTCTCGATCGGCTCGGGCGAGTTTCTGCTGTGGGAGTTTCCCCTGCTGTATTGGCTCGAGCAGCACGGCTACGACGTCACCTACGGCGCCAACTGCGACACGCTCGACGTCGCGCACCTCGCGCGGTGCCGGACCTTTCTCAGCGTGGGGCACGACGAGTATTGGGACGTGCGGCAATACGAGGCGGTGAAGACCGCGATCCACGAGCGCGGCACGAGCGCGCTCTGGCTCTGCGGCAACTCGGTCTTCGGCGTGACGCCCTTCTCGCCCTCGGCGCGGGGCCGGCCCACCCGCACGCTCACCCGCACGGGAATCTTCGGCGGACTCACCGACGCCGAGATCGCGGCGGAGATCGGCGTCTTCACCAGGGATTGGCGCCGCGCGGGTCCGGACGAGAGCCTGCTGATGGGGGCGCGCAGCATCGTGCCCTTCAACGGCGGCGGCGATTGGGTCTGCACGCGGCCGGACCATTGGCTTTTCGCCGGCACCGGGATGAAGCGCGGCGAGGCGATCCCGGGGCTCGTGGGCTGGGAGCACCACGGCGCGCCGGCGGCGCTGCCCGGGCTCGAAGTGGTGGCCGAGGGCACGGCGTGGCGCAGCGGGGTGACGCCGGCGCGCTGGACCGCGACGGTGCATCCCGGACCGAAGGGCAACATCGTCTTCAACGCCGCGACGATCTTCTGGGCGCAGGGCCTCGCGACGCCGCCGGGGCACATCCTGCCGTGGTCGCACTGGAGCCGGCCGCATGGGCCGGACCCGCGCGTGCAACAGATCACGCACAACGCGCTCCGGCGCGCGCTCGGGCGAGGCTGAGCCGGGTGGCAAAAAAGGGTGGCGGCGGGACCTCCG
>JBILLY010000407.1:0-4978 GCA_044375835.1 Opitutaceae bacterium | reverse complement strand
CGCCGCCACCGTCTTCGCCGAGACCGTCTCCGCCCCCGCCGCCGAGCCCGACTGGCAGCGCAACCTCCGCCTCGCCGCCGCCCTCCTCGGCCGCAGCGTGGCGCCTGCCGCGCCCCGTCTCGTCCCGCCCGCCGTCCCCGCCGTATCCGACTTCCTCTCACGCCACGGCCTCGCCCCCGGCCGCTACGCCGTCTGCGCCGCCGCCGGCTTCGCCAACGTCCGCGAAAAAACCTGGCCCGCCGCCCGCTACGCCGCCGCCCTCGCCCACCTCCGCGACCGCCACGGCCTGCCCGCCGTCCTCATTGGCCACGACAGCGAGCGCCCCTACCTCGAGTCCGTCGCCGCCACCGTCCCGGTTCCTCTCTCTCCGTCTCTCCGTCCCTCCGTCTCTCCGTCTCTCCCTCCCTCCGTCTCTCGGCCTCCGCTCATCTGGACCGGCGGCACCGCCGACCTCGCCGCCCTCGTCGCCCTGCTCGGCTCCGCCGCCCTCTACCTCGGCAACGACACCGGCGCCATGCACCTCGCCGCCGCCGTCGATCTCCCCGTCGTCGCCCTCTTCGGCGGCGGCACCTGGCCCCGCTTCGTCCCCGCCGCCCGCCGCGGCCTCGCCCTCGTCCACCCGCTCCCCTGCTTCGGCTGCGGCTGGGACTGCGCCTTCACTCCCGCCGTCGACGCCCCCGTCCCCTGCCTCGGCGCCGTCACCGTCGCCGACGTCGTTGCCGCCCTCGACTCCGTCCTCGCCGCCCCCGCCGACGCACCGTTCACCGTCCGCGACCTCTCCCCCGCTCCCGCCCTCGCCCTCTCTCCCGCGCTGCCGCCCGCGCTTGTCGCCGCCGCCTCCGCCCGCCACCGCACCACCGCCGCCGCCCTGCACGCCCGCCAGCGCAAACTCGAGGAACTCACCGCCCTCGACCGCGAGAAGGACGACGAGATCGGCCGCCTCAAAGCCGCCGCCGACGGCAAGGACGCCGAGATCGCCGCCCTCAAGCGCGTCTGCGACGAGCGCGAGCAAACCATCTTCATCCTCGACGGCCACGTCCGCCACTTCCAGGCCGAGAACAACCAGCTCAAGGCCGACAAACTCGTCCTCGAAAAATCCCTCGCCGACCTCCCCGCCGAGCCCGCCCGCGCCGCCCGCACGATCGCCGACCAGGTCGTCCACATCCGCAACCTCGAGGCGCTGCGCATCGCCCACGAAGCCGAGCTCGCCGAACTGCGCCGCAACGCCGCCAACCGCGCCGCCGGCCTCCACGACCTGGAAAACGCGAAGCACTACGGCCGCCTCCTCGCGGAAAAGGAAGCCGTCATCCAGTCCCTCGGCCGCGGCCTCGCCGACCGCGAACGCCTCATCGCCGAACTCACCGCCGAGTCCACCCACTCCACCGCCGACCTGCGCAAACTCTGGCTCGCCGCCGCCGCTTGGTTCCGCGCCCGCGTCGCCCACCCCTTCGACGCCTGGCTCTTCCGCACCGTCGTCGAGGGCTACTGGATGCAGATCGGCGTCCTCCGCCACTACGACCCGCGCCCGCTCGTCTGGGATGCCCGCCTCGCCGCCGCGTCCCTGCCCGCGGCCCCCGCCCTGCCGCAAATCGCCGTCGTCACCCCGAGCTACAACCAGGAAAAGTTCCTCGCCCGCACCCTCCGCAGCGTGCTCGACCAGGCGTATCCGAAACTCCTCTACGCCGTGCAGGACGGCGCCTCGAAAGACGGCAGCCCCGCCCTCATCGCCGCCCACGCCGACCGCCTCCGCCACTGGGAATCCGCCAAAGACCACGGCCAGGCCGACGCCATCCGCCGCGGCTTCGCCCGCCTCGAGCCCGACCTCGCGCCCGACGACCTGATGGCTTGGCTCAACTCCGACGACCTCGTCGCCCCCGGCTCCTTCGCCGCCGTCGCCGCCTACTTTGCCGCCCACCCCGAAGTCGATGTCGTCTACGGCCACCGCATCATCATCGACGAGGACGACCGCGACGTCGGCCGTTGGGTCATGCCGCCCCACGATCCCGCCACCCTCGAGTGGATCGACTACGTCCCGCAGGAGACGATGTTCTGGCGCAAACGCGCCTGGGATCGCGTCGGCGGCCTCGACCCGTCTTTCCAGTTCGCCCTCGATTGGGATCTCTTGGCCCGCTTCCAGCAAGCCGGCTGCACCATGGTCCGCCTGCCGTATTTCCTCGGCGCCTTCCGCGTCCACTCGGAGCAGAAAACCTCCCAAGCCATCCACACGGTCGGTGCGGAGGAGATGCGCCGCATCCGCGCCCGCTTCCACGGCGAACGCCACGACGACTTCGTGACCATCGACCGCTTCGCCCGCCGCGCCCGCTTCTGGGGCGCCGTCACCGCCCGTCTCCACGCTCTCGGCCTCCGCCGGTGAAAACCCTCGGCCGCACGCTCTGGCTCGCGGCGGTCGTCGCCGCCGTCCTCGGCTACTTCTTCTGGACCGCCGCCGTCTCCTTCGACGTCTTCCCGCGCCTCCGCCCGCCCGGCCATCCGGAGACCGACCACTTCAACCTCCTCGCCCAGGGCTTCCGCCAGGGCCATCTCCACCTCGCCGGCGAGGTCCCGCCCGCTCTCGTCGCCGCGCCCAACCCCTACGACCCGCGCCTCCGTCCGCCCGGCGTCGAAGTCCTGCACGACGCGTCGTTCTACCGGGGCAAATACTACATCTACTTCGGCCCCGCCCCCGTCGTGACGTTGTTCCTCCCGTGGTCCGTGCTCGTCGGCCGCGATCTGCCCGTCCCCTGGGCCGTCCTGCTGTATTGCAGTCTTGGATTCGTCGCGCTCGCCGCCGCGCTCCTCGTCGTCCGCCGCCGCCACTTCCCCGCCGCCGGCCTCGCCGCGCAGACCGCCGCCCTCCTCGCGCTCGGCGGCGCCGGCATGATCGCCGCCCTCCTCCGCCGCCCCCACATCTGGGAAGTGTCGGGCTCCGCCGGCTTCGCCTTTTTCTCCGGCGCCCTCCTCTGCCTCGTGCTCGCCCTCGGCTCCCGCCGCACCGCCGCCTGGGCGCTCGCCGGCGGCCTTCTCCTCGGCCTCGCCGTCGGCTCGCGCCCCACCTACCTCGTCTGCTCCCCCGTCTTTGCGCTGCCGCTGCTCTGGCGCGAGCGCGGCGCCTACGGCTGGCGCGCCCTCTTCGCCGCCGCCGCCGGCTGCACCGCCCTCGTCCTCGCCCTCTTCGCCTACAACTACGCCCGCTTCGCCGATCCCTTCGAGTTCGGCCAAAAATACCAGCTCTCCTCCATCATCGAGGGCGATGCCGACCACTTCAGCCTGCGCTACCTCGCCTTCAACCTCCACGCCTACTTCCTCGCCCCGCTCCGGCCCGCCGCCCTGTTTCCGTTTCACCACGGCATCGCCCTCCTGCCCCAACCGCCCGGCCACGGCGGCTACGAATACGCCATCGGCCTCCTCCCCAACCTCCCCTTCGCCCTCCTTGCCCTCGCCGGGCTCTGCGCCCTGCGCCGCTCGCCCGTCGTCGCCGCCTTCGCCTTCGTCGCCGCGGCCCAGTCCGCCGTGCACCTCGGCTACTTCGGCGTCTGCGTCCGCTACATGGCCGACTTCACCCCGGCCTTCATGCTGCTCGCCGGCTGCGGCCTCTTCTGGCTCGCCGAAAAACTTCCCGTCCCGCGCCTCGTCGCCGGCGCCGGCCTCGCCCTCGCCGCCGCCAGCACCGCCGTCGCCACCCTCGCCCTCGTCCCGCTCTACAATCCGCCGCCCGGCCTCCCGCCCGACGGCTACCGCCCCCTCGCCCGCACCCTGCAAGCCCACCGCTTTCTCCTCCCGGCCGACGCCGCCTCTGCCCGCGTCCCGCGCGCCGTCGAACTCGCGTTTTCGTCCGACCGCACCCCGCGCACCGAACCGCTCGTCCTCGTCGGCGCCGACTCCGCCGCCCCCGCCGCCCGCCTCGCCGTCGAATACCTCGGCGGCGACCGCCTCCGCTTCGCGTATTCGGAAACCGGCGACGCCGCGCCGCTCCTCTCCCCCGTCGTCGCCGCCCCGCCCGGCGCCCGCCACACCCTGCATCTCTCGGTCGGCGGCGATTACGCCGGCTTCGACGGCCGCCGCGCCGCCCTTCGGCTCGGCTTCGACGCCCTCCCGCTCTGGCAACACGCCGCCGTGTCGCTGCCCGTCGCCTTCAGCCGCTTCACGCTTGCCGGCCCCCCCGCCTTCTCCGGCGAGATCATCGCCGCCCGTCCTATCGCCGCCACCGACCTCCCCGCCCCCGCCCTCGGCGGCGCCCGCGTGCGGGTCCGCTTCCCGCCCGCCCTCGCCGACCGCTGGCTTCCGCTCGCCACCTGCGGTCGCGCCGGCGCCCGCGACATTTTGATTCTCCGCTGGACGGCCGACGGTCGCGCCGCCCTCGGCTACGACCACTGGGGCGAGCCGATGCACCTAGGCCCGGCCTTCGCGCTCGATCCCGCCCGCGAGCACACCTTCGAGTTCTGGCTGCCCGTCGTCCACGCCGCCCGCGAGGTCGTCGTGCGCCTCGACGGCGCCCCGCTCTGGCGTGCCGCGCTCCCCGCCTTTCCCGCCGCGCCCGACACCCTTTACATCGGCCGCAACCCCGTCGGCGGCAGCACCACCGTCGCCGAATTCCCCGGCCTCGTGCTGCTCGCCGCGCCGCTCCCGCCGCCGGTCGGGCCCTGACCGCCCCGTCCGCGCCGCATCGCTCCACCCGCCTACCCCGCCGCCCGGTTTCTGCTTTCCGCACTTTCCCCTTTCTGCCGTTTTCCTCCCATGCTCCTCAGCATCGTCGTCCCGGTTTACAAGGAAGAGAAGAACATCCCCGAGTTCCTCTCCCGCCTGCGCCCGATTCTCGCGCGCGTCACCGAGGACTACGAAATCATCTTCTCCCTCGATCCCTCGCCCGACCGCACCGAAGACGTCGTCCTCGAGCACCGCGCCGCCGACGCCCGCATCAAGCTCCTCAAATTCTCGCGCCGCTTCGGCCAGCCCATGGCCACGCTCGCCGGCCTCCAGT
>JBILLY010000276.1:0-6213 GCA_044375835.1 Opitutaceae bacterium | reverse complement strand
CGTTGCGCATCGAGCCGAAGATGCCGATGCGCTTGTAGATCGTGTATTCGGCGCTGAGGTCGACGTAGAGGCGCTTGCTGCGCCAATCGAAGGAGCCGGGTTCGACGCTGGCGCCGGTGAGCTGGCCGAGGCGGGCGCGGCCGCGGTAGTTCCAGTTGGCGCGCAGGGTATATTTGGGCTTCGAGTAGCTGACGCCCCAGTTGTAGGTGCGCGGGGTGAAGCCGTTGAAGTTGGCGGTTGCGGCGCCGGTGGTGCGGAGGGCCGAGACATTGGCGAAGACCTGCACGCCGCGCAGCCACGGGGCGACCTGGCCGAGCGACTGTTTGTAGTCGAATTCGAGGCCCTGCATGCGGACGCGGCTGTCGAGGTTGTAGTTGGTCGCGACCGGGTATTCGCCGTAGGTCTCGGGATCGAGGTCGTAGAGGGCGAGGAACTCCTCGCTGGCGGTGGGAAACGTGATGTTGGCGAAGAAATTGGTGAAATCGCGGCGGAAGGCTTTCACCGAGAACTGGCCGATGCCCTGGGTGTAGTATTCGAGGCGGAGCATCATGGTCTTGGCGCTCCACGGCTTGATGCCGGCGTTGTTGACGGAGATGCGGTTGCTGCCGGTGTTGGGGGCGAGCTCGGTGTCGGGGAGGGTGAGGCCGCCGGCGTATTGGTCGAAGTTGGGGCGGCCGATCGAGGTGTAGAGGGAGCCGCGGAGGATGAGGTTTTCGCGCAGGTCGTAGCTCGCGTTGATATTGGGAAACCAGCGGAGGTATTCCTTGTTCACCTTTTGGCCGCGGTCGCGGTAGGTGAGTTTGGAGACGGCGAGCGCGTTGGAGATCGTGCCGGCGCCGTTGGGGTTGGGAATTGTGGTCTGCTCGATCAGCGCGGGGAGGGGCGTGCGGTTGGCGCCGGTGCCGGTGAAGAGGATGTTGCCGGCGGCGTCGCGGCGGGGGATCACCTCGCCCTGGGCGTCGCGCTGGAAATTGCCGGTGGGGTCGGTGAGGGGGCCCTCGGCCTTGATGTTGGTCTGCTCGGCGCGGACGCCGCCGACGATTTTCAGGCGCTTGAAGAAGGCGGTATCGAAGCGGAAGTAGGCGGCGGAGATGATCTCGTTGGCGTATTTGGAGCGGCCGACGGCGTTACGGTAGACGGCATTCTGGTCGATGGTGTAGTGGGTGGGGTTGGCCTTGTAGTATTCCCAGAGGTTGAAGTTGCTCGGATACTGGATGCGCGGGAAGCCCCAGGGGCCCATGCGCTGGGAGAAGACGGGGTCGAGGGCGAAGCCGGCGTTGTCGTCGGAGTTGGCCACGCTGTTAGCGTAGGTGACGCCGTCGCGGCCGACATGGGTGAAGGGGATGACGTCGCCGCGGATGTCGCGGATGGAGTTGCGGATGTTGAAGCCGGTCTTGAGGGAGAGCGGGGTGCCGCCGAGGAACAGATCGCGGCGGAGATTGCCGAACGCGCTGCGCTGGACGTCCGAGGAGCTCCAGGTGTCGCTGCTGGAGGTGGTGAGGTTGTAGCTGGACAGCGAATACGGATCGACGGGGGCGCCGGTGGTGCCGTCGGTGACCTTGATGACGCCGGGACGCAGGTAAAAAATCTCGTCGAAGGTGACGGTGACGTTGGAGCGCTGGGTGGTGGCGCCGTTGAAGAAGCCCTTGTCGATGTCGCGGTAGCGGTTGCTGGCGTGGGAGTGGCCGACGCCGGCGTCCATTTTCCAGATGCGGCCCTCGTGGAACCAGCGCAGGGACGGCATCCAGGTGGTGCCGGCTTTCTGGCGGGCGCCGTTGCTGACGGTGACGGTGCCGAAGCCGGTGTCGCCGGCGGTGAGCGTGGGACTGAAGTTGCCGGGCAGGACGCGGTTGGTGTTGAACGTGAGGGTGCGGTTGTTGAAGTAGGCGTCGAAGAACGCGTATTGGAAAGAGAAGGCGAAGCGGCTGTAGGTGCTGAGCTTGTAGTCGAGGGTGGCGCCGACGGAGGAGCGGGTGGTGACCTTGGTGCCGTCGCGCACGGCGAAATTGGAGAGGTAGGGGAGCTCGGGCGTGGTGGCGGGGTAGCCGTTGAGGGCGGTGGCGGCGACGGTGGTGGCGTTGCCGGCGCCGCGCCAGGTGTTGGTCATGAAATCCTGCGGCGTGTATTGCGACGTGTAGCCGCCGGAGAGGGTGAAGCCGAATTTCTTGTTCACGGGCACGACCCAGGAGAAATCGAAGCCGGGGTGGATCTTGTGGGTGGCGTCGCGGATGGGGCCGGGGGTCTTGCGCAGGCTCTTCTCGGCGTCGCGGAAGAGGACGTAGGCGTTGCCGCTGAACTGCGGGCGGGCGCGCTCGAAGGCGCCGCGGGGGACCATGTTGACGCCGCCGGCGAGGGCGGAGCCGGGGGACTCGGGCGTGGGCGAGTGGTAGACCTCGATGCGGGCGATGTTGTTGATCGACACCTGCTCGAGCTCGACGGTGCGGCCGCTGCCGGAGGAGGCGGCGCTGGCGAGGTCGAAGCCGCCGACGGTCACGGGGACGTTGCCGGAGGGGACGCCGCCCATGGAGATGGTGCGGGCGTCGCCGCCGACGAAGTCGATGGACATGCCGGGGAGAAATTTCAGGAACTCGCCGACGTTGCCCTCGGCGACGTGGCCGAACTCGTCGGCGGCGACGACGTTGACCATGTTGGCGGCGAAGCGCTGCTCGTTGATGGCGATGGCGGCGCCGTCCATCTCGCGGGAATTGGCGACGATGAACTGGTCGAGTTTCACGACGCTGCCGTCGCGGTTGGCGGCGGCGGGCCGGGCGTTGACGTCGAGGAGGTCGAAATTCTGCTGCGCGGTCTGGCCGGCGGTGACGGTGACGGTGCGCACCTGGGCGACGAGGCCGGTGTGAAACACGCGCACCTGGGCGCTGCCGGCGGGCACGCCGTTGAGACGATATTGGCCGGTGGCGTCGGTGAAGGTCTCGAGCTGCGTGCCCTCGACGGTGACGCGGGCTTTCTCGAGGTATTCGCCGTTGCGGGTGTTGAGGACGCGGCCCTCGACGGTGCCGGTGGCGGACTGGGCGAGCGAACGGAGCGGCGCGAGGCCGAGCAACAATGTGCAGGCGAGGAGCAGGGCGCGCAGAAACGCGGCAGGGCGGGATGGGGAGGACATGGGTCTGGAGGGAGGCCGCACGGGGGGCGCGCGGTGGTTTGGGTGCTGGGGCGGCCGGACGGCGACGGCCGGCTGCGGGGCGGGGCGACGTTTGAGTCCGCGGGAGGCGGGCACAAGGACGAAGCCGGTGGCGGGGAAAAAATTGCCGTCCACGCGGGGGCGCGGCGGAGCGCGCGGATGTTGCGCGGCGGGGCGGCGCCGGCCTACGAACGGGGGCGATGAAGAAACCGACGCGGGAGGAGCGGCAACGGATGTGCACGGCGAAGCGGCGCTACCGCTCGCAGGGCGACGCGCTCGATGCGGCGGCGGTGGCCGGACTGGAGCGGCGGCGGAAGGCGTATCAGTGTCCGCTGTGCCGGCAGTGGCACCTGACGTCGGGGTAAACGGAGCCGCGCGGCGCCGATGCGGACGGCGGGCAGAACCGAACCGCGGGACGGGTGAAACCGCGGAAGGGCGGGGCGGGAGGAAATCGGCTTGCGGCGGCGGGCGGCGCGGGGGCTAGCTCGACGCATGGGCGCGAACAGACTCGGGCGGTGCGGCGGGGCGACGAAGGTGGCGGCGATGGCGGCGGCGATTTTGGGTGCGGCGGTGGGCGCACTCCGGGCGGAAACGTGGCGCACGACGGACGGCTTCAGCGCGGAGGGAAAGCTCACGGGCGTCTACGGGCCGCTGGCGGTGATCGCGGCGAAAGACGGCACGCGCCGGATGTTGCTCGAAAAAATGGACGATGCGTCGCTCGGGCAGGTGGCGGATTTTCTGGCGGCGCCCGGCGCGAGTGCCGGGGCCTGGGCGCAGGCGGCGTCGCCGGTGGCGAAGGCGCTGCGCAACCGGCTGCAGGTGCTGCAGGGCGGGAAGCTGGCGAATTTCGAACCGGGCGCGCGACGTGAGCCCGAGGTCTACCTGGCGTATTTCGGCGCGCTGTGGTGCGGGCCGTGCGTGCGGTTCAGCCCGCAGCTCGCGGCGGCCTACACGCGGCTCAAGGCGAAGCACGGCGAGCGGTTCGAGCTGGTGTTCGTGAGCAGCGACAACGGCTCGGGCGAACAACTCGAGTATGTGCGGAAGGCGGCGATGCCGTGGCCGGTGATCAAGTTTTCCGCGCTCGGCAGCGTGCGGCCGATCGAGCAGTGGGCGGCGCGGGGCATCCCGTCGCTGGTGGCGATCGCGCCGAGCGGCGACGTGTTGTTCCACAGCTACGTGGGCGACGAGTATGTGGGGCCGCAGCGGGTGTTGCAGCAGTTCGAGGAGCTGATGGCGCTGGAGGAGAACTCGGGGCCGGTGAAGCGCTCGCGCCACCGGTTGGAAGTGCTGCGACACGTGCGGACGGCGGGCGCGGGCGCGGCGGGGGCGAAGCCGTATGCGGTGGGCCTCGATCTGGGGCGCTACCAGACGCTCGAGCAGAAGGAACTGCTGGCGACGCTGCGGATCAACGCGCGCGGCCAAGTGGAGGAGGCGACGTTCGAGCCGAAGTTGCCCGTGGTGGTGGAGCACCAACTGGTGAACGACGCGGAGCAGTGGCTGTTTCTGCCGCGGGTCGAAAACGGACAGACGGTCCCCGTGACGGTGAAACTGCCGCTGACGCTCGCGCGCTGAGGGGGCGGCGGGGCGGACGGGGCGGTGCGGTCCGCGGGCGGAAGCGCGGGCGAAAAAGCGGGCGGCGCGGGGAGCGGTAGGCGGGCGGGCCCGCGGAAGTTGAGCGGAACTCCTGAACCGGCGGGCAGAGACGCCCGCCGCCACGCCGGCAGCCGTCAGCAAGGTCGAACGGCGGACTTTTCCGCCGCGCACTGCGACGGTCAGAAGTCCGCGCCGATGGTGAGGCGGTAGTTGCGGGGCTCGTTGAGGTAGACGCGGAGGTAGCCGTTTTCCTGGGCGTTGAGGCGGCCGACGCCGACAAGGTAGCTGTTGAACAGATTGCGGATGTTGAGCTGCACGTTCAGCGGGATTTTCCGACCGGGGACGGTGAAGCGGTAGCCGGCGAAGGCGTCGGCGAAGAGCGTGGGCGTGCCCCAGATCTCGCGACCGTCGATCTGGGAGATGCGGGTGAGGTTGCGGCTCTGGAAGCGGGCGGCGCCGCCGACGAAGGCGCCCTTGAGTTTGCCGTCGGCGAAGCGGTAGCGCGCGGTGAGGTTGGCCTTGTAGGGGCGGGTGCCGAAGCCGCTGTTCTGGAGGGCGGCCATGTCGTCGATGTTGTCGTGTGCGGTGGCGAGCTGCTGGTTGACGGTGGCGAGCAGGGCGGCGTCGCCGGCGGCGGCGGCGCGCCACTTGGGCTCCCACTCGGCGAAGTAGGCGTAGACCTCGGAGAAGAAATTCTCGCGTTTGCGCTCGGAGAACGAGACGCCGAGGCGGAGGGTGAGGGCCTTGGTGGGGTTGGCGATGAACTCGGCTTCCCAGCCGGTGGTGACGGCGTCGATGGTGGCGGCGTTGTAGAATTTCAGCTCGTCGTCGTATTGGGCCTGCGTGATGCGGCGGGCGTTGAGCAGGGCGTTGTAGATGTTGACCATCGCGGCGCCGCCGAGGGAGGCCGAGGTGTTGACGGAGAGGCCGTCGGGGATGATGGCGGCGTCCTTGGTCTGGCGGGTTTCGTAGGCGCCGAAGCGGAAGAAGAGGCGGTCGTCGCCGAGCACATCGATCATGAGGCCGACGTCGTGGCCGAGGCCCTCGGTGGGCGGCGGGGTCTTGCCGGTGGGGAGGATGGTGCGGTCGAGGCGGGGCGTGCCGCTGTTGCGCGACTCGTTGTAGAAAACGGAGAGGCGGGGCAGCACGTGGAGCACGGCGCCGGCGCTGAAGGTCTTGGGGCGGTAGTTGTTCACGGCGATGTCGCCGTTGAAGTCCCATTCGTTGAGGGCGAAGCGGCCCGAGGTGTAGCGCGGGTCGCGGGGATCGGTGATGCGCGCCTGGTCGTAGGTCCGGAATTCGATCGGATCGACGCGGTAGCCGAGGGTGGTGACGAGGCGCTCCTTCAGCCAGAAGCTCTGCGCGGCGACCATGAGCGAGTGGGCTTCCTGGAGGGTATGGGAGTTGGAGCGGGTGCGGGAGGCGTAGTGGGAGCGGTAGGTGTTGGCGCCGATGGTGAACGACGGGAGGGTCTGCGTGGG
>JBILLY010000275.1:0-6215 GCA_044375835.1 Opitutaceae bacterium | reverse complement strand
CGCCGGGAAATTGCACCGGCATTTCCGCCACAAACTCGTAGCCGAGGTGGACGGCGATGCGCCGGAGCAGGTCTTCTTTTTCGATCAGGCCCAGGTCCACGATCACGTCGGCCAGCGGCTTGCCCGTGGCTTTGTGTTCCTCGTTGAGTTCGTCGAGCTGGTCGGGCGGCACCAGCCGGTGCTCTTTCACGAACTCGTAGATGGCGGGGCTGTGACTCGGAAACATGCTGGGGGAGGAACGGGCGAAAAGATCAGGGACCCAGGAACGGAAGGACCGAAGGCAGGAAGGCGGACGGAAGCGAAAAGAGTCCCGTGGTCATGCGGTCGTTGGTCCCCTGGTCGTTCGGGTTCAGATTTCGCGCAGCTTCAGGCCCATCTGGAGGAATTTCTCGCGCATGAGATTCGGGTCCTGCGCCTTTTCCAGCGCCTCGTCGGGCTGGACGAGCTCGCGGTTCACCAGGCTCATGAGATGCGTGTCCATCGTGATCATGCCGAGATTCGCCCCGGTCTGGATGTCCGACGGGATGCGGAAGGTTTTGTTCTCGCGGATCAGCGAACCGATCGAGGTGGTGTTGACCATGATCTCGTAGCCAGCGATACGGCCGCCGCCGATTTTCTTGCAGAGCACCTGGGAAATGACCGCGACGAGCGACGACGCCAGCTGGGTGCGGATCATGTCTTTCATGTTGGCGGGAAACGCGTCGACGATGCGGTCGACGGTCTTGGCCGCGCTGTTGGTGTGCAGCGTGCCGAAGACCAAGTGGCCGGTCTCGGCCGCGCTGATCGCCGCCTCGATCGTCTCCAAGTCGCGCATTTCACCCACCAGAATCACATCGGGATCCTGGCGCAGCGCGCGGCGGATCGCCTCGGAGAAACTGGGCACGTCGACGTGCACCTCGCGTTGCGTGACGACGCAACGTTTGTGCCCATGGTAATACTCGATCGGGTCCTCGATCGTGATGATGTGGCCGTCGCGGCACTCGTTGATGTAGTTCACCATCGACGCGAGCGTGGTGGACTTGCCGGAGCCGGTCGGACCGGTGACGAGAATCAGGCCGCGCGGGCGGTAGAGCAGCTCGCGGATTTTGTCCGGCAGGCCGATATCGCGCAGGCCGAACATCTTGTAGGGAATCTGCCGGAGCACCATGCCGTAGCAGGTCTTGGACTTGAGCACCGACACGCGGAAGCGGGCCTTGTCGCCGAACGCGAAACCGAAGTCGGCGCCGCCGTTCAGCTTCACCTGGCTGACATGGCCGTCGGGCGTGATCGACAGCATGAGCTTCTCGGTGTCGCCGGGCGTGAGCGGCGGCCCGTCGATCGGCGTCATGCTGCCGCTGAGACGGATCGTCGGCGGCTGGCCGACCTGGAGGTGGAGATCGGAGGCGCCCTGGTCGACCATCAGGTCGAGCAGATCGTTCATTTCGTAGCTCATGTGGGGGTGGAGGGAGAAAGCGGACGGGAAAGGCGAAGGCGGGGAAAGACGTCGGGCCGGCGGCGCGGGGTGAAGAATACGCTCAGATCGCGTCGCCGACGGTGATGGAAACAACCTCCTCGATGGTCGTGAGGCCGGCGGTGACCTTGCGCGCGCCGTCTTCGCGCATCGTGCGCATGCCGAGGGAGCGGGCCCGCTCCCGCAGCTTGGCCGTGCCCGCGCCTCCGTAGATCATCTTCTGGATCTCCTCGTTGATGACGAAGATCTCGAAGATGCCCATGCGCCCGCGGTAGCCGGTCGAGTTGCAGTCGCCGCAACCGTCGCCTTTGGCAAAGGTCGCCGCGGCGGCCTGCGCGGGGTTGATATTGAGCGAGCGCACTTCCTTCGCGTCGGGCAGATAGGGACGCTTGCAGTGGCGGCAGATCTTGCGCACGAGGCGCTGGGCCATGATCGCGCGCAGCGAGGTCGACACGAGAAAGGGTTTCACGCCGATATCGATGAGACGGGTGACGGCGCCGGGCGCGTCGTTGGTGTGCAGCGTCGAAAACACCATGTGGCCGGTCAGCGACGCATTGATCGCGATCTCGGCTGTCTCGAGGTCGCGGATTTCACCGACCATCACGATATTGGGCGCCTGGCGGAGCATCGCGCGCAACGCGGAGGCGAACGTCATGCCCACGTCGTGGCGCACCGGCACCTGGTTGATGCCGTTGAGCTGGTATTCGACGGGGTCCTCGACCGTGATGATCTTGCGGTCGGGTTTGTTGATGAAGTGGAGGCAGCCGTAGAGCGTGGTCGTCTTGCCGGAGCCGGTCGGGCCGGTCACCAGGAGAATGCCGTCCGGCAACTGGATCAGGCGCTCGAAGGTCGCGGCGTCGTCGCTGAGGAAGCCGAGCTCCGGCAAGCCGAGCGTGAGGCCTTCCTTGTCGAGGATACGCATGACGATGCTCTCGCCGTGCGCGGTGGGCAGCGACGACACGCGCAGGTCGAGCTGCTTGCCGCCGGCGGCGATCTGGATGCGGCCGTCCTGCGGGATGCGTTTCTCGGCGATGCTGATGTTCGCCATGATCTTCAGGCGCGAGATGATCGACAGCTGGAGCCGTTTCGGCGGGTTCTCGACCTCGATGAGCACACCGTCGATGCGGTAGCGGACGCGGAAGCGTTTCTCGAGCGGCTCGATGTGGATGTCGGACGCGCGGCGCTGGATCGCCTCGATGATGATCTGGTGAACCAGTTTGACGATCGGCGCATCGGCTTCGGTGGTGGCCGGGTCGGCCTCCGCGCCCGGCTCGGTGGTGACGGCGGCGTCCTCGCCGCCCGCGGTTTTGTCCGAGAGGTCGTTGAGCAGATCGTCGATCGAGTTGCCGTCCTTGCCGTAGAAGCGATCGATGGCCGCGGTGATTTCCTCCGCCGTCGCGACCATCGGCTCCATCGGCATTTTCACCACGTAGCCGAGCGCATCGATGCCGTCCGTATCGAGCGGGTCGGCGATCGCGATGCGGAGTTTGTTGCCATCCCGCCCGAGGGGCAGCAGGCGATGCCGCGCGGCGACAGCACGCGGCACCAGTTCGAGGATGTCGCCGGAAATGCGCAGTGTGGTCAGGTCTGGTGCCATCGGCATCGAGAACTCCGCCGCGAGCAATTCGGCCACCTTCCGCGACGGCAGCACGCCCTGCTGCACGAGGGTCTCCAGCAGGCGCGGCGGCCCGCCGGCGGCAGCGCCGCGACCCGCGACGAGAGCCTTGGCCGCGTCGACCTGCGCCGGATGCAACAGCCCGCGCGCAAGCGCGAGCTGGAGGACGAAATCGTCGGCGGCGGTGGGAGGCGGCGGGGGCGTGGCGGGATTCATCGCGGGGCGGCGGGCGGCGCTTACTTGGGCGCGAGACTGAGCAGGAACTCGGCGTTGGACTTGGTCTTCTTGAGGCGGGTGATGAGCATCTCCATCGACTCGATCGGCCCGAGGCCCTGCATGGCGCGCCGCAGCGAGAAGATGCGCTGCAGTTCCTCGGGGTGGTAGAGCAGTTCCTCTTTGCGGGTGCCGGAGCGGTCGATGTTGACCGCCGGGAAGATGCGGCGCTCGACGAGTCCGCGGTCGAGGTGGAGCTCGGAATTGCCCGTGCCCTTGAATTCCTCGAAGATGATCTCGTCCATGCGCGAGCCGGTGTCGATCAGCGCGCTGGCGATGATCGTCAGGCTGCCGCCGCCCTCGATGTTGCGCGCGGAGCCGAAGAAGCGCTTGGGTTTCTGCAGCGCGTTGGACTCGAGGCCGCCGGACATGGTCTTACCGCCGTTGCCAGTGAGCGCGTTGTAGGCGCGGGCCAGCCGGGTGATCGAATCGAGGAGGATCACAACGTGCTCCCCCTGTTCGATACGACGCCGCGCGATTTCGATCACCATTTCGGCGCAGTGCACGTGACTCTCGGGCGTCTCGTCGAACGTCGACGAGACGACTTCGCCCTTGGTGTGGCGCTTGAAGTCGGTGACCTCCTCGGGCCGCTCGTCGATCAGCAGCAAAATGAGCTTCACGTCCGGGCTGTTGGCCGAGATCGAGTTGGCGATGTTCTGCAGCAGGACGGTTTTGCCCGTGCGCGGCGGCGCGACGATCAGACCGCGTTGGCCGAAACCGATCGGCGTGAGAATGTCGACCACGCGCATCGACACGTCCTTCACGACGTCGGGGTCTTCCAGCAGAATGCGCTTCAGCGGGTAATACGGGACCAGCTCCTCGAAGGGCGTGATGTTGGCGATCGTATCGGGACTGAGTCCCATGACGCTGTCGACCCGGACCACGGAGGGGCACCGCTCGCCTTCGAGCGGCGCCTGGAGGGTGACCTCGACGCGGTGGCCGCGTTTGAGGCCGTAGCGCTTGACCAAGGAGTCCGGCAGATACGGATCCTCGGGATAGAGCCGGTAGTTCACGTGCTCGTGCACGATGAAGCAGCCGCGGTCATTTTGGTCGATGTAGCCGCGGTCGCGCAACGTGCGCTTCCGGGTCGATACGAATTTGAAAATCTCGCCCAGCAACTGGCGCTTGCTCGGCGCCCCCTCGAACCCGACGCCGAGGCGGCGCGTGAAGGCCGTGATCTCCGCCAGCGGGTAGGCGTAGATTTCGTTCAGCCAAAGCGCGTCGCCGCCGCCGGACGCGAGATCGGCCGCGAGCAGGTCGAGCGCGGCCAGATCGTTGAAGCGCGAGGGATTCGGCAGATCGCCGAATACCGGAGTGTTGCTCGGCGGCGGTAGCTGCGGGGGGTGCTGTTCGCGTCCGCCGTGCGGCTGGCCACCATGGCCTCCCCCGCCGCCGCCCCCGCCCTGCTGCCAGTGTCCACCGCCACCACCGTGGCGCCCGCGCTTGCGTTTGCCGTGCTTCCAAAAGCGGTCATCGCCGCGGCCTTGGCCACCACCACCGCCGCCGCCCTGCTGCTGGCCGTGCGGCTGGCCTTGGCCGTGGCCGCCCTGGTGGCCTTGATGCCCCTGCCAGTCGCCGCGGCGATCACCGCCGCCGGCCGAAGGACCGTTGGGCGCAGGCTCGGAGGCCGCACCGTCGTCGCGAGCCGATCCCGCGGAATCGGCCGCGGAGCCACCGCCGGCCGTTTCACCGCGGCCCGAGTCATCGGCGCGGTTGCCGGGATTCGCGGGCGGATCGTCCGGTGAAAACGAATAGGCGGCGGGCGCCGACTCGGCTGCACGCGGGGCCTCGCGCTCCTCGCTTCGATCCCGGGGCCCACCGGCACGGGCATCCGCCTCCGGACGCTCCTCCGCGGGCGGCCGGGCGACCGGCGCGGAGTCATGGGCGGGCGGCTCGTTGCGCGGCGAAGGCACGAACGGCTCGCGCGTGACGACCGGTTCGGCCGGAGCGGATGACACGGAAATCTCCGGGACACCGGAAGCCAGCGGCAGATCGGTTTGCTCTCCCTTGGCGCCGCGGCGCCCGCGGGAGCGGGCCGGCTTGGCGGGCTTGTCGACGCTTTCGGCGGCGGGCTTCACGACCCGGGTGCGGGTGCGCGTGAGGCGCGACTTCTTTTTGCCGTCACCGGACTCGGTGCGGCTGGCGGACGGCGTGTCGTCGTCGGATTTGGGAGGGAGCATGTCGAGGTTTTGCGGAAGGAAAGCGACGGGCACGCTTGGCGTCAGACGTGCGGACCCGAGTGAAGTTTCAGGCCGCCTGCAGGGCGTCGATCAGGCGGGCCGTTTGGGCTTCGAGGAACGCAGCTGAGCCGTCGTTCCACAAGACAAAGTCGGACAGCTCGATTTTTCGCGCCAGCGGCAGTTGCTTGGAAATTCGCTGCCCGGCGAGCGCGCGCGGGATGCCGCGTTGCTCCAGTCGGGCGAGTTGCTGGGCCGGAGAAAGCGCGACGCAAATCGTGAAATCAAACCAATTTTCCAAGCCTTGCTCGAAGAGCAGCGGCACCTCGACCACCCATCGGCCGCCGGTCTCTCCGGCAAAGGCGGCGCGCCAAGCGGCGTAGACCCGCGGGTGCACCAGCTCCTCCAGCCAGCGCCGCGCACCGTCATCCGGAAACACCCGCGTCGCCAACGCCGCCCGGTCGACCCGCCCGCCCAAGTCGAGAATCCCGGCCCCGAACCGCTCGCGCAACGCCGCCACCACCTCCGCGTCGACCAACACCGTCTCGCGCACGATTCGGTCGGAATCGAGCCGGCGAAAGCCCGCCCGCTCGAGCAAGGCGGCCACCGTCGACTTCCCGCACCCCATCCCGCCCGTGACTCCCACTTTCATGCGTGCATTTGTTATTTTCTAGTAGTTTCACCCCAGAAATGAACTTGC
>JBILLY010000395.1:0-5083 GCA_044375835.1 Opitutaceae bacterium | reverse complement strand
CGAACGAATTTCCGAGAACTGAAAACGGGCGTCCTTCCGCCTCGCGAGATTTTCACCACATTTTGCGGGGTTTCTACGCGTTTACCGCTGGTCGCTCTTGGCCGGCCCGCCCAACGTGACGATCGATTCAACGAAGGATTCCGATTTCATGACCACCGCCGTCAACGCTCTCTCGATTCTCGTCGCCGACGACGAAGAAGGTATTCGCAACCTTCTGGTGCACTGGCTGCAGCGGCAAGGTCACACCGCCGCGGCGGTCGGCAGCGCGGCCGAGGCGTCCGGACTCCTGCAGGAGCGCCGTTTCGATCTGGTGATCACGGATATCGTGATGCCAGGGGGCGACGGCTTCGAGTTGATCGCCTCGTTTCGCAAGTGGCAACCCGCGGCCCGCATCGTCGCGATCTCCGGTGGCGGCAAATACCTTCAGGGCACGGACTGCCTGAAAATTGCCCGCGGCCTCGGGGCCAATGCGGTCGTGATGAAGCCGTTCAAGTGGGACGAGCTGCAGGCGGCCATCGACAGCGCGCTCGCTCCGGCGGAGGCGCGGCTGACCTGATTCCGGGCGCGTTTTTCTCCGCCGTACCAACGCGGGGAAAAAGGAGCTTGCGATTGCGGCCCCGCCGGGTTTTTTCCGCACCTCTCGCGCGTGCCAACATAGCTCAGCTGGTAGAGCAACGCTTTCGTAAAGCGTGGGTCATCGGTTCAAATCCGATTGTTGGCTCCAGCGCCCGCCCCCGGCGCCCGGCAATTTCCTTCCTCCGTGCTTCCGCTCGCCGCCGACCTCTTCGACTATTCTTTGCCACCCCGCCTGGTGGCCCAGACTCCCGCCGCCCGCCGCGACGCCTCCCGGCTCCTCGTGGTGCATCGGGCAACCCGGCGTCTCGAGCACCGCACCTTTGCCGACCTGCCCGACTACCTCTCGGGTGACGACATCCTGATCCGGAACAATGCCGCCGTCTTGCCGGCACGCCTCCACGGCCGGCGCCCCACCGGCGGCCAAATCGAATGCCTGCTGCTGCGTCCCCTTGGGACCGAAAACACGTGGCGCTGCCTCGTCCGTCCCGGTCGCAAACTGCCGCTCGGAGCGACCTTTGACGGGCCGGCGGGCGCCTTTCGGGCGACGATCGTCGGTCGCGAACCGGACGGCTCGGCCGACGTGGCTTTCGCCGTGTCCGCGGGAGAGTCCATCGTCGACGTCGCCCGTCGCGTCGGCGACGTGCCGCTGCCGCCCTACATCGAACGCCCCGGGCACGATCCGGTCCGCCGCCACGAAGACCTCGAACGCTACCAGACCGTCTACGCCAACCGGGAAAAAACCGTCGCCGTCGCCGCCCCGACGGCGGGGTTGCACTTCACGCCGGACTTGCTGGCCAAGGTCGCGGCACGGGGCGTGCGCACCGCGGACGTGACGCTGCACGTGGGTCTCGGCACGTTTCGTCCCATCGCGACCGAGACGATCGAAGCCCACGAAATCCACCGCGAGGTTTACGAGATCCCGGCGCCGACCCGCCGCCTCCTCGCCGCCGCCGGCCCCGGCCGCCGGGTCGCCGTCGGCACCACCACCGTCCGCACCGTCGAGCACTATCTCAGTCGCCCCGCGCCCGCCGCCGGGGACGACGCTCCGCACGTGGACGAAGCGGATATCTACATCTATCCGCCGCACGCCTTCCGCGGCGTCGATGCCCTCATCACCAATTTCCACCAGCCGCGTTCGACGCTGCTTTGCCTCGTCGCGGCCTTCCTCGCGCCGGGCTCGACCGACGGGATCGCGCGGCTCCGCGAAATTTACGCCGAAGCGGTGGCCCGCGAGTATCGGTTTTTCAGTTACGGCGACGCCATGTTGATCCTCTGAACACACCGGCCCGCCGCACCACCCGCCCATCCTCCCTCCCCGCCCCTTTCCCCGTGACCCAAGACGAACTGCAGACTCTGATCGAAGACGCCACCGCCGACTACGCGCTCGGCGACACCGCGCTCGCGCTCGAAAAACTCGCCCGCGCCACCGCGGCGGCCCCGACCTCCTTCGAGGCCTGGCACGCGCTCGCGGAGGTCCACTTTTCCGTCCGGCAACTGGATGCCGCCTTGTCCGCCGCGGAGCAGGCCCACGCCCTGCGCCCCGGCGACCTCTTCATCAACACCACGCTCTCCCGCGTATGGATGGAGCGCGGCGACAAAGCCAAAGCCGAGCACTTCGGCGCGCAGGCGAAAATCGGCAGCTGGCGCGAACAGCTCCGCAATCCCGCCGGCGATTCCACCCTCGGCGAACGCCCCTGAACCGGCGCGCCGCCGGCCCGTTCGCGCCCGCCGCCTGAGGTCAATTCCCCGGCCGCGTCGCGCCCGTTGACAGCGCTTGCGGGCGATCCGTAGCCTCCGCGCCCTATGGAGTCACCGGCCTACGTGTTGGAATTCGAGAAACCGCTGCGCGAACTCACGCGCCAGCTCGACGAGCTCCGGCAACGCTCGATCGAGACCAACGTCGACCTCGCCACCGAAATCCACGCGATCGAGCGCAAGATCGAGACCACCCAGCGCGACATCTACTCCAGCCTCACCCCATGGCAAAAGGTCCAGATCGCCCGCCACCCGAAGCGCCCCTACGCGCTCGACTACATCCAGGCGATCACCGAGGGCTTCCAGGAATTGCACGGCGACCGCCAATACAACGACGACCGCGCCATCATCGGCGGCACCGCCTTCCTCGACGGCGAAGCCATCATGATCGTGGCCCAGCAAAAGGGCCGCGACCCCAAGGAGCGCATCGCCCGCAATTTCGGCATGCCCCAGCCCGAAGGCTACCGCAAGGCCCTCCGCTTGATGCGCCTCGCCGAGAAATTCCGTCTGCCCGTCATCACGTTCATCGACACGCCGGGGGCTTTTCCCGGCATCGAGTCCGAAGCCCGGCACGTGTCCGAAGCCATCGCCGTCAACCTCCGCGAAATGGCCATGTTGCGCACCCCGACCATCTCCGTGGTCGTGGGTGAAGGCGGCTCCGGCGGCGCCCTCGGCATCGGCGTCACCGACCGCGTGCTAATCTTCGAGAACAGCTACTACTCGGTCATATCGCCGGAGGGCTGCGCTGCGATCCTCTGGAAAGATGGCGCCAAAGCCCCGGTCGCGGCCGAAGCCCTCAAAGTCAGCGCCGACCATCTCGAGAAGCTCGGCGTCGTCGACGAGGTCATCGCCGAGCCCCACGGCGGCGCCCATCATGATCCCGCGCAGGCCGCCGGTGCGCTGCGCTACGCCCTGCAGAAGCACCTCAACGATCTGCGCGGCCTCGCCACGGATCGGTTGCTCGACACCCGCTACGAGCGCTACCGGCACCTCGGCGTCTTCGAGGAAGCCGGCGCCATCCGCAGCTGAGATAGCCCTCCGGGACCTCTTGTCTCGGACGCCGTCGGTGTGGCCTCATGTCGTCGACATGATCCCGCCGGCGCAGCCCTCGCAAGTCGCCGCGCGGGACCGGCCGGGCGGCCGCGCCGCTAAACGGCGCGTCAACCGCGCACGGTCAGCAGTTCGATCTTTTCCGCCTTCGCCATCGAGGCACTGATCTGGATCAAAGCCGCCGAAATACGCACGTCCTCGGTCGCCACCTCGAAACGCCGCGGCATCCCGTCGATGAACTTCGCCACCACCGGCGCGACTTCGCGGCCCAGCACGCTCGCATACGGTCCCGTCATGCCCACATCGCAGATGAACGCCGTGCCCTTCGGCAACACGCGCGCATCCGCCGTCGGCACATGCGTGTGGGTGCCGAGCACGGCCGTGACGCGCCCGTCGAGGTGCCAACCCAGAGCCTGCTTCTCGGAGGTCGCTTCCGCATGGATCTCGACGATGATCGCATCGCACTGCGCCCGCAGTTGCTCGATCATGCGGTCGGCCGCCAGGAAGGGACACTCCGCCTTCATGCCGAGATAGGTCCGCCCGAGGACGGTGAACACCCCGACGCGGAAACCGCGCGCCTCGATTATGAGGTGATCCCACCCCGGGCACGCGCGCGGCAGATTCGCCGGCCGGCACACCCGCTCGATCTGCGTGATCTCGTGCTCCCATCCGCGTTGGTCCCACACGTGGTCGCCCAGCGTGATCGCGTCGACCCCGCCTTCGAGCAGCGACTTGGCGATCGCCCCCGTGATGCCCGCGCCGGCCGCGGCGTTTTCCCCGTTGGCGATGACGAAATCGAGGGCGTGTTCGCGGCGCAGTTTCGGCAATTTTTCCACCACGATGTCGCGCCCGGGTCGGCCGACGATATCGCCGATGAAGAGCAGCTTTAGCATCCCGCGACCGTGCGGCACCGGCCGGACTCCGCCAACTCATTTCTCCCGGAGGCACACGCTCCGGTCCCCTTCGGCCGCCCTGCGCCGCACAATCCGTGTCCGCCGACCAAGCCGGGGCTTGCCTCGCGCGGCGCCGGTGGTCTTTGCTGTCAGGCTGTTTTGACCACGTCATCGTCATGAAAAAAGACAACACCTCCCCTGCCGCGTTTCCACAGGCCGAGATCGGCCGCGAAATGAAGGGCTCCGACTGCGTCGTCGAGTGCCTGATCCGCGAGGGTGTCGACGTCGTCTTCGCCTACCCCGGCGGCGCTTCGCAGGAGCTACACCAATCGCTCGCCCGCACCGACAAGATCCGCGTCATCCTGCCCCGCCACGAACAGGGCGGCTCCTTCGCCGCCGAGGGCTACGCCCGGGCGACCGGTCGGGTCGGCGTGTGCATGGCCACCAGCGGCCCCGGCGCCACCAACCTCGTCTCCGCCATTGCCGACGCCTTCATGGACTCGATCCCGATGGTCGCGATCACCGGTCAGGTGTTCTCGAAATACATCGGCAAAATGGCGTTCCAGGAGACGGATTTCTACGGCATGACACTGCCGATCGTGAAGCACAGCTACCTCGCGATGTCGGTGCACGATCTGCCCCGGATCTTCAAAGAGGCGTTCCATCTCGCCCGCAGCGGCCGGCCGGGCCCCGTGGTCATCGACATCCCGAAGGACGTGCAGCAGGCGAAATTCCAGCCGGTCTTCCCCGCCACGCTCGAATTCCGCAGCAGCTACGCCAACGCCACCTTCCACGCCGACGACGCGCAG
>JBILLY010000274.1:0-6244 GCA_044375835.1 Opitutaceae bacterium | reverse complement strand
CACACGCTCGGCGGCAGCCGCCTCAACACCTCGTTGAAGGACACCCCCGCGATCATCGACGTCTTCACCAAGGAATTCCTGATCGACATCGGCGCGACCAATCTCGAGCAGGCGATGGTCTACGCCAACAACAGCCAGATCGACGACGGCGACGCGCAGCGCGTGAACTCCGGCAACACCCAGCTCGCCGCCGGCAACGCATTCAATTTCCGCTCGCGCGGCATCCTCGGGAACAGCACGCGCAACTACTTTGAGACGCGCCTCGGCACGAACCTCTACAACGTCGAGCGGCTCGACGACTCGCGCGGCCCCAACTCCGTGCTCTTCGGCATCGGCTCCGCCGGCGGCATCGTCAACAACTCGCCCAAGCGCGCCCAGTTCGGCCGCGCCTTCGGCGAAGTCGGCGCGCAGGCGGGCACGCAGGAGTTCTCGCGCTACACGTTCGACTACAACCTGCCGCTCGCCGCGCAGAAGCTCGCCCTCCGCGTCAACGCGCTCCACGAGGACAAAGCCCACTGGCGCCACTACCTCGGCAACATCCGCCGCGCCGGCAATCTCGCCGCCACCTGGCGGCCATTCTCCGCCACCGAGGTCCGCTTCGACGCGGAGAAGGGCGACGTGCGTGGCACCATCGGGCGCAATTATCCGGCCAACGACAGCGTGACCCGCTGGTGGCGCAGCGGCTCGCCCGTTGTCTCCGCCGTGACCACGACCGCGCCCACCGCCGCGCAGACCGCCCTCGGTCTCAACCGGCCGCTCACGGCGACCCGCCTCGTCGTCGTCGAGAACCAGAACATGGTGGTGAACGTCCTCAACTGGTTCGCCACCGTCGCCGACAATCCCTACATCCCGAGCATCATCCGCCAGCCCGACGCCGTCCCCTATGAGGGCCTGCAGACCGGCCCCGGCGGCCGCACGCGCCACGATTTCGACAACACCACGTTGATCGTCGAGCACCGCTTCACCCGCAATCTCGTCGGCGAGATCGGCTACTACCACGAAAAGGGTTCGTGGCTGAACTACGATGCGGGCGGCACCAACATCATCATCACCGGCGATCCCAACGGCCTCCTGCGCAATCCGGCCAACGTCTTCCCGCTCGGCGCCTTTCGCCCCGCCGCCAACGCCGCCGGCGATCTGATCAACCCGAACGCCGGCCAGAGCTACATGGAGACCGCGTGGCAGCGTCGCTTCGGCAGCACGTCGAGCGACAACTACCGCGCCACGCTCGCCTACGAAAAGGATCTCGGCCGCTGGGGCCGCCACCGCGCGGCCGCGCTCGCCTCGCGGCAGGAGGAGCGCCGGCTCAACTACGCCGAACGCGAGGTCTGGCTCGGCGCGCCGTTCAACGCCGATCCCGCCAACGACAACAATTCCGTCTGGCGCCGCGCCTACGTGACGCTCGGCGACGCCCGCTCGCAGCGCGTGCCCGATCCGCTCGCCGGCCCGCCGCTCTCGATCAACTTCCCCGGCCGCGCCGCGCCGCTCACCAACGGCTGGATCCCCAACGGCGGCGGCACGATCTCCGGTCGCAAGATCGACAGCCAGATGGCCGCCGTGCAGAGCTCGTGGTGGCGGGACCGCGTGGTCACGACCTTCGGCTTCCGCCGCGATGTCGCGCTCCAGACGCGCACCACCACCGTGCGCGACGCCACCGGCATCTGGGCCGGCACCCAAGGCATCCAGGTTTTCAACGCGTCGTCGCCCAGCTCGAGCTTCGAGTTCACCGGCCGCACCACCACCGCGGGCGTCGTCGTGCATCCGCTCGGCTGGCTCTCCGTCTTCGGCAACGTCTCGCGCAACCTCGGCCTCCCGTCCTACACGCTGCGCTACGGCCCCGACGGCGTCACGCCCCCACCCCCGATCGGCCGCGGGTTCGACGCCGGCGTGCTGCTGAGTTTCGCCCGCGACCGCCTCACCGTGCGCGCGAGCTACTTCACCACCGTCGCGCGCGACGAGGCCGCGACCATGGGCGTCGATGGCGCGTTCACGCCCGACTACAACCGCATCATCGCGATCCTCGACGATCCCAACGGGGACCGGAACACCGCCGACCGCCTCTACACGTCCGCCGAGATGGGGAAGTTTCCGCTGCTGCGCCCGGTCGCCACGGCCAACGCGGACACGCTCGACAACGACAACCGCGGCTTCGAGTTCCGCGTCACCGCCAATGTCGGCGAGCGCCTCCGCTTCATCGTCAACTACTCCTACGCCTTCCAGGAACGCACCAACGTCTACAAGCAGACCTACCCGCTCTACGCGCAGCTCGATCAGTTTCTCACCGAGATCCAGCGCGCCCGTCCCGGCGTGGATGTCCGCGGCGCCCGCGGCACCGAGGGCCAGACGCTCGAGGCCATCCGCACCGCGCGCCTCGACGACCTCGACGTGCGCCGCCTCGACTTCGAGGGCGCCTACGGCAACCGCGCGCACAAGGCCAATTTCTTCGCCAACTACAACTTCAAGACCGGCCCGCTGCGCGCGTGGTCGTGCGGCCTCGGCGCCCGCTACCTGAGCCCGATCTACGCGGGCCGCGTCGCCACCGCGCCCGGCGTCCCGCCGAGCATCGCCGCCGGTGCCGTGGCCAACGACATCCGCGGTCCCGACGTGTTCGGCAACGACAGCCTGCTCTTCGACGCGATGCTTCGCTGGCAAGGCACCGCGCGCCTCCTCGGCCGCAACCACCGCCTCGCCGTGCAGTGCAACGTCCGCAACCTCCTCGACGACCACGCGATCTCCCTGCGCCGTTTCAAGACCGACGGCGTCACCCTCGACCGCTGGGCGCTCACCGACCCGCGCGAGATCGTCCTGTCGGCCACCGTCCGCTTCTGAAAACCGCCATGCTGCGCCCGTCGCTGTTTTTCCTCATCGCACCGCTCGTCGGCGCCGCCGTGCCCGACTTCGCCCGCGACATCGCACCGCTCATCCGCACGCACTGCCTCGACTGCCATGACGCGGGCACGCGGAAGAGTGGACTCGATCTCGAGCGGTTCACCGACACCGCGTCGGCGCTCGCCGATCGCGCGACGTGGGCCGCGGTCCTCGAGAAAGTCGAGTCGCACCAGATGCCGCCGCCAAAGGAGCAGCACCTACCCTCCGCGGCCGAGCGCGCGCGCCTCGTTGCGTGGGTAGCACACCTCGCCGCGCTCCCCGATTCCGCGCTCGGCGCGCGCGATCCAGGGCGGCCCGCCCTGCGCCGGCTCACGCGCCTCGAATACAACAACACGGTGCGTGACCTCCTGCAGTTGCAGGGCGACGTCTTCATGTTTCCCGAGCGCCTGCCGCTCGCGGACAAGTCCTACTTCCAGCCCGCCAGCGGCCGGATGGGCGACACCTTCGAGGTGCGCTTCCGCGAGTTCGGCCAGAAATATCCCGTGCTCCTGCGCGCCTCCACGCTACCCGGCGACAACCGCGCCGAGCACGGTTACCGCAACCGCGGCGACGCCGCGAACTTCACGCCGCTGCTTCTCGAAAGCTACGTCGCCCTCGCCGCCGAGATTGTCGACCATCCCGAGTTGCCTGCGCGCAGCCCGGTCTTCGCCGATTTTCTCGGCGTGGTGCCGGCGCCCCTCCCCACCGCCGCGCCGAGGCAGGTTCCCGACGCACCGGCACCTCCCGTCGCCGGCGAGTTTGCCGCGAAGATTCGCACGATGCCGGCGGCCGCCGGCTCGGCGCATACGCTCGACGCCTTTCGCACGCTCATCGCGGCGGCGTGGCGCGAGGGCCGCGGCGGCATCTTCGACGTGCCCGCGCCGATGGCCAACCGCACCATCGCCGGCAAGGGCGGTCTCCTCACGGTCCCTTACGGCGCGCGCGCCCTGACGATCAACCCCGACATCGATCTCTGGACCGCCGGCTTCTCCACCACCGAGGCCGCATCCGGTAACCTGATTCTCACCAACAAGCAGAAAGGGCAGAAGGTCATGGAGCTCACCTTTGCCCTGCGCGGCGACGACCGCGACGAGGGCGTCGAGGCGGTCGGCGTGTGCGTGCTTGGCCGCCGGGCTCAGCGCGGCCGGGTCACCCTCACCGCCCTCACGTCGGACTCGGAGGAGAAAACACTATCCGCCGAAATCGCGGAGGGCCCCGCCGGCACGACGTTCTTCAGCTTCGCGGCAAATCCGGGCGAGCGCATCGTCAAGCTGCGTGTCGATGGCTCCGCGTTTTCCGGCGACCACGTGCTGCTCGACGACCTCGCGTTCGCCACGAACGGCCGCGCCCAACCCGCCGCCGCACTCGCCCCGGCCACGACGCCGCCGGCGACCGCGCCGGTCGCGAAAAAAGATCAGCCCGCCGCGGCCCGCGCCACGACGGCCGTTGCACCGAAGACGTTTCCACCCGCGCCCGTGCGGCTCGCTGCGTTTCTCGAGCGCGCCTACCGCCGTCCGCCCACGGCCGAGGAATCGCAGCGTTACCTCGCGTTGTTCGAACGCGCGCGGGCCGCCGGCCAGGCCGAGGCTGCCGCCCTGCGGCTCGCGGCAAAGGCCATTTTGGCTTCGCCCGGTTTCCTGTTCCTTGCCGAACCGGCCAAACCCACCGAGCCCACCGTGCGCCCGCTCGATGACTTCGAACTCGCCTCGCGCCTCTCCTATTTTCTGTGGGCGGCGCCGCCGGACGACGCCCTGCTCGCCGCCGCCCGAGCCGGCCGGCTGCGCGATCCGGCCGTGCTCGCCGACCAAGCGCACCGCATGCTGCGCGATCGACGCGTCGCGGAGCTGGGCGAATCGTTCGCGATGCAGTGGCTGCGTCTCGACCAGCTCCACGCGGCCAAGCCGGATCCGGATTTGTTCAAGGCGTTCTACTCCGGCCCGCAGGGGAAGGACACGTTGCACGCCGCGTTCCTCGCCGAGGCCCTGCTGCTCTTCGAGACCGTGCTCGTTGAAAATCGCGGCATCCTCGATTTCATCTCCGCCGACTACACGTGGCTCAACCCGCGTCTCGCGCGCGCCTACGGCATCACGCGCGGGCTCCCGCCCCTACCGCCGCCCGCACCGTCCGGCCCGGCGGGCCGCGAATTGCGCGAAGCCGCCAACAAAGCCGCAAACATCTGGCGGCGCACGCCGCTCACCGATCCCGCCCGCGGCGGCTTCCTCACGATGGCCGCTCCGCTCACCGTCACGTCGCTGCCCTTTCGCACCAGCCCGGTGAAGCGCGGCGCGTGGCTGCTCGAGACGGTCTTCAACCGCCCGCCGCAGGAGCCGAAGGTCGCGTTCGCGATCGAGAACGACACCAAGGCCGCCGCGGTCGCGCAGAGCGTGCGCGAGAAATTCGAGGCGCACCGCAACCAGCCCGCCTGCTACTCCTGCCACATTCGCCTCGACCCGCCGGGTTTCGCGCTCGAGCGCTTCGACGCCATCGGCCGCTGGCGCGACTCCGAGGGCGGTGTGCCCGTCGATGCACGCGGCGAATGGAACGGCGTGCCCTTCGACGGCCCGGCCGCCTACAAGGCCGCGTTGATGCGCGATCCGCGCGAATTCACGCGCGGTTTCATCGAGCACCTCCTCAGCTACGCGCTCGGCCGGAAGCTCGAGCTCTTCGACGCCCCCGCCGTGACCGAGATCCAGTCCGCCGCCGCGGCCGACGGTCACCGCCTGCACACCATCGTCGCCGGCATCGTCCAGTCCTACCCCTTCCGTCACACGCGCAACGGCGACGCGACGCCTATCGGGCGATGAGCGCCTTCCTGCCGCGTTTTTCCATCACCACGGGATTACTCGCGCTGGCGTGGGCGAGCGCCGGCGCGCGCGCCGCAGGGGGCAAACAGGTCGTGGTCACGCCCGGGTTGTTTCCGTCACTCCGCGATCCTGACGCGGACCTTCGCGCCATGCCCACGCTCGGCGGGTGGATCGAACTCGCCTGGCCGATGCACCACACACCCGCGCCCGCCCCCGGTGTGCCGCCCGCGCTGGCCCAACCGCCGGTGCCGTTCGCGCGGGCAGCCGAGGTGATTCGAAAAGTCGGTGCCCGACACATCGCGCTCTCGTCTGATTTCGGCCAGGCCGACAATCCGCCGCGGCCAGAGGACCTGCGCTCGTTCGTCGCAACTGGTCTCGCGGCAGGAATCACGCCGGCAGAGATCGATCTCATGCTCCGGCGCATTCCAGCCCGCGTGCTCGGACACGAGCCGTAGCGCAAACCGCCGCGCTCCGCCGCTTTCCGCCCACTCTCCGGCTTTCCCAACCAAATCCCCCATCCCCATGCAACCCGCCCGCCTCTTGTTATCCGCGCTCGTTGGCGTCGCCATCGC
>JBILLY010000310.1:0-5820 GCA_044375835.1 Opitutaceae bacterium | reverse complement strand
GGCACGGTCTTCCAGCTGCCGGCCGGCGCGGTCGCCGTGGCGGCCGGCGCCCAGTGGCGCGACGAACGTTTCCGCGACCGGCGCACGCAGATCCAGCTGCTCAACCAGGGTGCGCCCGTGCCGATGGCGCGCGGCACCCGCCGCGTGAGCGCGGCCTATGTCGAGGCCTCGCTCCCCGTCGTCTCCGCGGCGCAGAAGATCGCCGGCATCCACAGCCTCGAACTCAACGCCGCCGGCCGCCTCGAGAAGTTTTCCGATGCCGGCGTGGGCGACACGACGGTCCCGCGCCTCGGCCTGCGCTGGCAGCCGGTGGCGGAGCAGGTCACGTTCCGCGCCTCGTGGGGCAAGGGCTTCCGCGCCCCGGCGCTCGCCGAGCTCTACCTGCCGCAGACGGTCGCGGTGACGTTCAACATCCCCGACCCGCTGCGCTTCGGCCGCCCCGGCGCCAACGCGAACGACAGCGGCACCGGCCAGCGCATCGTGCGCTCCGGCGGCAACCCGCTGCTCGCGCCCGAAAAATCCGAGTCGACGAACTTCGGCGTGCAGCTCGCGCCGAAGGCGATCAAGGGCCTCTCGCTCAGCGTCGACCTGTATGAAGTCGAGGTGACCAACCGTATCGGCCAACCGGCTACGCCCGCGATCATCCTCGCCAACGCGGCGCTGTTCCCCGGCGCCGTGATCCGCGCCGACGCCACCGCGGCCGACACCGCGGCCGGCCTGCCCGGCGAACTGCGCGAGATCCGCACGGTGCTCGGCAACTACGGCAGCACGAAGGCCAAGGGCTTCGACTTCGCGGCGGAATACCGCTTCGCGCCGACGCGCGTCGGCCGGTTCACGGCGCGCGGCGTCGCGACGCTGATCAATTCGCAGACGCTGCGCACGCGGCCCGACCTGCCGACGGTCGAGACGGTGGGCCTCTACGAGATCCCGCGCTGGCGCGGCGACGCGTCGCTGCTCTGGACGCACCGCCACGCGTCGGCGGCGCTCAACTTCAACTACATCGGCGGCTTCCAGGACACGTCGCCGAGCGCGCTCTTCATCAAGCAGCAGGTGACGACGGACGTGCAGTTCAGCCACGACCTGCCGTGGGGCCTGCGGGGCACGGTGGGCGTGAACAACCTCTTCGACCGCCTGCCGCCGGCGACGTCGTTCTCGACCGGCTACGCCGAGCGCGTGAACAACTTCCTCCCGCGCTGGGCCTACGTGCAGCTGACGAAGACGTTCTGAGCCCGATCGCCGGAGCGCCGCCGCGTGGAGTCGCGGCGCGCGGTTTCGCGATGATGCGAGGGCGCGGCGCACGGCGGATCATCGCCGTCACAGTCCGCGGTTCCGATTCAAGGGCGCGCCCATCCGGCGCGCCCTTTTTGCTTTCTGTGCCGAGTGCGTCCCACGCAGGTGAAAAGCGGGAGGGCCGCGACCTCGGGATGGTCGTGGCCGCGAGCGTCAGCGAGTGCCCAATACGACCAATCTCACGTTTCCCGGCGTGGAGTCGGAGGCGTTGCTCCTTCTGCTCGATCAAGCCGGCATCTGCGCCTCCGCCGGTTCGGCCTGCCTCGCCGATTCCGACGAACCGTCTCACGGGGTCCGCGCAATGAAGCCGGAGAGCGCTGCCTCGCGGCAAATGGTGCGGTTTTTGCTCGCAAGTGAGACAACGCCCGCGGAGATCGAAACAGCGATCGCGGCGGCCGCAAAAGCGGCGCTGACACTGAAGCCAGCCAGCTAAGCAAGTTCCGGCGGTGGAAAGGCCAGCTCGCGATAGGCACCCGGGGTCAGGGCAGCGACCGCGCGTGCGACGTGTTCGGGGAATTGCCGGATCAGCCGCCAGTCGGTGGTCATGAGCACAAGGATCGCAAGGCGTCGTTCCGCGAGGTTCTGCTGATAACGCAGGTTTTGATCGGTCGTCACAATCGCGTCGAATCCGGCGGCTTCGGCAGCCGTCAACAGACTGCCGTTTTGCAATGTTCCCCAACCTTGCTCGTAGGCGGTCGCGATTTCATGTGCTCCCAGCACGCGACGCAGCGGAACGGGGGTTCCTTGGTCGAAGAGGACCCGCATGGCGCGAATCAGACCTCCGCGAGACTCCGCTGGGCGTGCTCAAGCACGGCCTCGACCTGGGCGCGCGTGACGCCGGGAAACCACTCCAGAAACTCCGCCACGGTGGCGCCACCCTCGAGATTTTCGAACAACGCTTTCACGGGCACGCGGGTGCCGGCAAAGAGCCACGCCCCGGACACCTTGCCGGGAATCCTTTCCACGGCTGAACACTGGGACCAATCGAGCATGGAGCCACCGAAAGCAGAAAACCCACTTGGAGCAAGCTGCGCGGATCGACGCGGGCCGTCCGTGCATCGTCATCCACCGGCGGCACGGTCAAAATTTTCGCGAAGCGATTTATCAATCTCCCCCAAAGTCAGGTGTCCCATTGCAAGTAACAGCGCTTTCTTCATCCGGGTTCGACAGCTACTCCCCAACCCAAGTAGCCAGACGCTCGCGGTCATAGAAGTCGGTATGAAGTTGGTTCAGCGCCAGCCAAGCGAGCGACCAATGTCCTTAAGTCACTGTCGCTCAGGTTCGCGATGTCGCTTCCAGATATCTCAAACATGGATTAAGGTTTTAGTTCTTGGAGGATTCTTGAAGGAATCCTCACAGCCTCGCCGAAGCTTGTAGCCGGTGTCTTCGCAGGCAGTCGACTGAGGGCCGCAATTTGGCCCTCGGATCGAATTGCAGGTGGCGGCCGGCGAAGGTGCGGAGCAGTGCGGCTTCGGGGCCTGCTTCGATGAAGCGCGTCGGGTGCACCAGCACCCGCATCGCGTCGTCCACCGACCAGAGGCCTTCGTCGAACATCCAGTGCGCGGTCTTCGAGAGAGCGAGGCCGTTAGTCAGGTCGTCGTTGCGCGTCTCCGCCCAGCTTTCGATGTGCGCGGCATCCACCGCGCTGGCGCCGTCAATGGTGATACAGCGATAGCCGGTCAGCGCGCACACGTGGTGATAGTCGTCGACGACGCGCACCTGAAATTTGGCGCTCCGGCCTTTCTGCTTCGCCGCTTCCAAGCCTTCGGCGACCAGCTTTTCGGCGACGGACGGGCCGACACTCGGCGGCGTGAAGCCGAAGCTCTCGTAGAAGGCCGCTTGCTCCGCCGGTTCGAAGTAACGCGAGATCAGCAGCAGACGCGCTTTCAGGCGGAAATCGGGATCGGCCAGCAAGTCGTGGAACTCGCGATCCAACTCGCACACCGCGCAGTCTTCCGGACTCGTCGCCGGGCGCATTTCGGCGGTGTGCGCGGTCCAGAATTTCTGACGGCTGAGATGGAAAAACGGCAGCCGCAGATCGAGTCTGGTCGGCCAGCGCTCCGCGACAAACGTGCCGTAGGTCCGGAAGCGCAGCACCAAGCCGGGCGTTCGGACGAAAGTCCGGCCAGCGAGCCCGCTGCCGGTTTCCGCCATGTCGATCAAACAGAGCAACAGCAGCGGCTTGTGCGGAGCGTTGCCTCGCGTGGTCCCGCGACCGTTGGCGGGACGAAGCGCGGTGAGTCGGCCGAGCCAACGGGCGACGGTTTCCTCCGGGGTGGGCACAGGTCGAAGCCTCAAATTGGGATAGGCCATGGCAAGCCCCGACCGATTGCCCCGGTGGCTGCTCGAAGAATACCGGCGGGGGCGGTGAAGGGTATGAAGGTGCGAAGGTAGGGAGGTGCGGAGGTTCCGCGTCCGAGGCGGAGAGATTCGGCTGCGGGTTGGGGGCAGAGCCGAAAGAGAAGGGCTGAGAGTTGAGAGCCGAGAGCCGGACCTGCGGAGCGTGGGCGCGCGCGGTGGGGAGGGGGGAAGGGGGCGAAGGTAAGAAGGTGGGAAGGTGCGGAGGTTCCGAGCCCGAGGCTTGGATATTCGGCCGAGGCGAGCCCGCGGCGTCCTTGCCTGACGGCTTGTCATGACAGCGGGCGCGGACACAGTGCGCGCATGCCCACCGCGACCGCAGCCAAGCCGAAGAAAGGCGCCGTCCGCCGGGTGAAACCGAAAGCGGCTGCGCACGGGATCAAGGCCGCGCCAAGAAATCCGTTTGCCGGTTTGGAGCATGTTTTCGGGTCGATCGCTTTGCCGCGCGACCCGCGTCCGGCTCGCGAAATCATCCGCGCCCGCGTCCTCGCCGATCATAATACTTGATGCCGGACCGCTTGCCGCCGCGGTCGACCGGTTGGACGCCCACAATCTTTGGGCCACGGCGGAGATGTTGCGACGTTCCGGCCCGTTCATCGTCACGAGTGCGGCCGTGGCAGAGGCCACGCATCTCTTCCGGAATCAGCGGCCAGCACTCGAACGCTTGCAGGAACTCGTCGAGCGCATGCACGTGGAAGATCCTGCTCCGGTGGCGGTGTTGAAACTCATGCAGCGCTACAGCCCGGAGATGGACTACGCCGACGCGGGGGCCGTGCTGCTGGCGCGCAAACATCCCGGTGCCGTCGTGCTGACGACCGATCACCGGGATTTTTCCGTGTATCGCGTGCCCTTCGTCTCGCCGCGCGGGGAGTTTCACCCGTAGGGCGGCCGCGGCCGGATGGTCGCGCGGCAGTTAGCGGGTTTGGGCAGGCGGCGGATTCCTGTTACCGCAGGGCGGCGGGGTCCCAGGTGCGGGCGCTGAGGTCGCGGACTTTGGCTTCGTCGACGGTGATGCCCAGGCCCGGGCCTTCCGGGACGGCGAGGCGGCCGTCGATCACGCGGAGCGGTTCGGCGAGCACGCTGGCGGCGAGGAATTGCGGGCCGTTGAGCGCGGCGGGGCGGTCGAGTCCGTAGGCGGCGTAGAGCGCGACCATGCCGGCGAGCGAGATGTCGGGATCGGTCAGGCCGCTGCCGAGGAAGGGCAGGCCGTGTTGCTGCAGGAGCTCGATCTGGCGGCGGCAGGACCAGAGGCCGCCGCAGCGGGCGGGTTTCTGCGCGACGCCGTCGAGCATGCCGAGGCGGATGAACTCGGCGAGTTCCACGGGGGAGACGACGCCTTCGTCCATGTAGAGCGGGAGGGCGCCTTGTTTTTTCAGGGCCTGGTAGCCGCTGAGGTGGTTGGGGCGGAGCGGCGCTTCGAAGACGTCGACGCCGGCGTCGCGCAGCTGCGGGGCGACGCGGAGGGCGGTGTCGAGGTCGTAGCCGCAGTTGGCGTCGGCCCAGAGAAAGGCGGCGGGGGCGAGGGCGCGCACGCGGCGCGCGAGGGCGACGTCGAAGACGGGATCGGGGGCGACCTTGAGGTTGAAGTGGCGGTAGCCGCGGCGGCGGCCTTCGGCGACGAGGGCGTCGGCTTCGTCGAGGGTGCGGGCGTTGACGGTCCAGCTGAGGTCGAGCGGGCCGCCGCGGGGCCGGCCCCAGAAGGCGTGGAGCGGTTGGCGGGCGGCGCGGGCGGCGAGGTCGTGGAGGGCGAGGTCGAGGCCGGCGCGGGTGATCGGCATGCCGGTGCTGAAACCGGGGGCGATGGCGGCGTCGAGGGCGCGATGGGCGCCGGGGAGATCGGCGGGGTCGCGGTCGAGCAGCGCGGGGACGTAGTAGCGGCGGAGGGCGACGACGGCGGCCTCGGGCGTCTCGTAGGACCAGGTGGAGATGGGCACGCTCTCGCCCCAGCCGACGGTGCCGTCGTCGTCGGTGAGCTTGATGATGACGGCGGCGCGCCCGGCTTCGCCGGCGGGACCGGCGAAGAACTTGAAGTAACCGGTCATCGGATACCGGACGGGGAAGAGCTCGATGCGGGCGATCTTGGGCACGAGGGATGGGTGATGGGTGATGGGTGATGGGTGATGGGTGATGGGTGATGACGGGGCGGGTTAGGCGAGGCCGTGGTTTTTGGCG